>NZ_QFXN01000270.1:0-11190 GCF_003144775.1 Enterobacter sp. CGMCC 5087
ACTCATTGCTCTGATCCAGCGCTTCTTCCGTTGCGCTGATGGACGGTGTGGCAATCAGGGCGCGGTAGATCTCGATAAATGGCGGTAAGTTCATTTTCATTGTTGACACACCTTAGGTCGTGATAGTATCAATATTCATGCAATAAATGTGAATAAAAATACACTAACGTTGAGCATAAAGGAACCCGATGTTGAATACGCTGATTGTAGGCGCTAGCGGTTATGCGGGCGCAGAGCTTGTAAGCTACGTGAATCGCCATCCACATATGACCATAACCGCTTTGACCGTGTCAGCGCAAAGCAATGATGCAGGAAAGTTAATTTCCGATTTGCATCCGCAGCTTAAGGGCATTGTCGATCTGCCGCTGCAGCCCATGTCTGACATCAGCGAGTTTACCGACGGCGTCGACGTGGTGTTTTTAGCCACCGCGCACGAGGTCAGCCACGACCTGGCGCCGCAGTTCCTGGCGGCCGGCTGCGTGGTCTTCGACCTTTCCGGCGCGTTCCGCGTGAATGACGGCGCGTTCTACGAAAAATATTACGGCTTCACCCATCAGCATCCGGATCTGCTGGAAACAGCGGTGTACGGCCTGGCGGAGTGGAGCGCAGACAAACTGAAAGAAGCGGACCTGATTGCCGTTCCGGGCTGCTACCCGACGGCGGCGCAGCTTTCCCTGAAGCCGCTGATCGACGCGGGCCTGCTGGATCTGAGCCAGTGGCCGGTGATCAACGCCACCAGCGGCGTGAGCGGTGCAGGACGCAAGGCCGCTATCTCCAACAGCTTCTGCGAAGTGAGCCTTCAGCCGTATGGCGTGTTTAATCACCGTCATCACCCTGAAATCACGACGCATCTGGGCGCGGAGGTGATTTTCACGCCGCACCTGGGCAGCTTCCCGCGCGGGATCCTCGAAACCATTACCTGTCGCCTGAAGCCGGGCGTGACCAAAGAGCAGGTGAACGAGGCCTTCACGCAGGCGTATGCGGACAAACCGCTGGTGCGCCTGTACGGCAAAGGCGTGCCGGCGCTGAAAAACGTGGTCGGCCTGCCGTTCTGCGACATCGGCTTTGCCGTGCAGGACGAGCATCTGATTGTGGTCGCCGCGGAAGATAACTTACTCAAAGGCGCTGCCGCACAGGCAATGCAGTGTGCAAATATTCGTTTCGGCTTCCCGGAAACGCAGGCTCTTATTTAAGGTGTGATGATGAACCCATTAATTATCAAACTCGGTGGTGTACTGCTGGACAGCGAAGAAGCGCTGGAGCGTCTTTTTACCGCGCTGGTGAACTATCGCGAATCACACCAGCGTCCGCTGGTGATTGTGCACGGCGGCGGCTGCGTGGTGGACGAGCTGATGAAAGGGCTCAACCTGCCGGTGAAAAAGAAGAACGGCCTGCGCGTCACGCCTGCTGACCAGATTGACATCATTACCGGCGCGCTGGCGGGTACGGCGAACAAAACGCTGCTGGCGTGGGCGAAGAAACACCACATCGCATCCGTCGGCCTCTATCTGGGCGATGGCGACAGCGTAAAAGTGACCCAGCTCGACGAAGAGCTCGGCCACGTTGGACTGGCGCAGCCAGGTTCGCCTAAGCTGATTAATACGCTACTGGAAGGGGGGTTCCTGCCGGTTGTGAGCTCTATCGGCGTGACCGAAGAGGGCGAGCTGATGAACGTCAACGCTGACCAGGCGGCGACCGCGCTGGCGGCAACGCTGGGTGCGGATCTGATCCTGCTCTCCGACGTGAGCGGTATTCTGGACGGCAAAGGCCAGCGCATTGCGGAAATGACGGCTGAGAAAGCCGAGCAGCTGATTGCCCAGGGCATTATTACCGACGGCATGATCGTCAAAGTGAACGCCGCGCTGGATGCCGCACGCACGCTGGGCCGCCCGGTGGATATCGCCTCCTGGCGTCACGCGGAACAACTGCCGGCGCTGTTTAACGGCACGCCGATTGGCACGCGTATTTTAGCGTAAGTTTTTATTGAATGACCGTAGGCCGGGTAAGCGAAGCGCCACCCGGCAGAACTAACGAATAAAGGAATCATGTTATGGCACTTTGGGGTGGGCGTTTTACACAGGCAGCGGATCAGCGGTTCAAACAGTTCAACGACTCTTTGCGCTTCGACTACCGCCTGGCCGAACAGGATATTGTCGGCTCTGTGGCCTGGTCCAAAGCGCTGGTGACGGTGGGCGTACTGACCGCAGACGAACAATTACGGCTGGAAGAAGCGCTGAACAATCTGCTGGAAGAGGTGCGTCTTAACCCGCAGCAGATCCTCGAAAGCGATGCTGAAGATATTCACAGCTGGGTGGAAGGCAAGCTTATCGACAAAGTCGGCCAGCTGGGTAAAAAGCTGCATACCGGCCGCAGCCGTAATGACCAGGTCGCCACCGATCTGAAGCTGTGGTGTAAAGATACCGTTGGCGAACTGCTGGCGGCTAACCGTCAGCTGCAGAGCGCGCTGGTGGAGACCGCGCAGAACAACCAGGACGCGGTGATGCCGGGTTATACCCACCTGCAGCGCGCGCAGCCGGTGACCTTCGCACACTGGTGTCTGGCCTACGTCGAGATGCTTGCGCGTGACGAAAGCCGTCTGCAGGATACCCTGAAACGTCTGGACGTCAGCCCGCTGGGCAGCGGCGCGCTGGCCGGTACGGCGTATGAAATCGACCGTGAGCAGCTGGCAGGCTGGCTGGGCTTTGCCTCCGCCACCCGTAACAGCCTGGACAGCGTGTCCGACCGCGACCACGTGCTGGAGCTGCTCTCCAATGCGTCTATCGGAATGGTGCACCTTTCGCGCTTTGCCGAAGACCTGATCTTCTTTAACTCTGGCGAAGCGGGCTTTGTTGAGCTGTCCGACCGCGTGACCTCAGGCTCATCCCTGATGCCGCAGAAGAAAAACCCGGACGCGCTGGAGCTGATCCGCGGCAAGTGTGGCCGCGTGCAGGGCGCGCTGACCGGCATGATGATGACCCTGAAAGGGCTGCCGCTGGCGTATAACAAAGACATGCAGGAAGACAAAGAAGGGCTGTTCGACGCGCTCGACACCTGGCTGGACTGTCTGCATATGGGCGCGCTGGTGCTGGACGGCATTCAGGTGAAACGTCCGCGCTGCCAGGAAGCGGCGCAGCAGGGCTATGCGAACTCTACCGAACTGGCGGATTATCTGGTGGCGAAAGGCGTACCTTTCCGTGAAGCGCACCATATTGTGGGTGAAGCGGTGGTGGAAGCCATTCGTCAGGGTAAACCGCTGGAAGATCTGGCGCTGGCCGACCTGCAGAAGTTCAGCGCGGTTATCGGGGATGATGTGTATCCGATCCTTGCGCTGCAGTCTTGCCTGGATAAACGTGCCGCGAAAGGTGGCGTGTCGCCTAAGCAGGTGACGCAGGCGATAGCGGATGCGAAGAAACGTTTGGTTTAATCTGTCCTGACAGGTGCCCTCTCCCACCGTGCGGGGAGAGGGCCAGGGTGAGGAGTTACAGCAGCTTAGCCAGACGGTTGATGTCGGACTGAATGGCTCCAGCGGTGACATCGCGCCCCGCGCCCGGACCACGGATCACCAGCGGGTTATCGCGATACCAGCGGCTTTCGATGGCGAAGACGTTATCGCACGGCAGCAGCGCCGCCAGCGGATGTTCAGGACGCACCGCCTCGACGCCGACTCGCGCTTTTCCGTTGGCCTCGAAACGCGCCACGTAGCGCAGCACCAGCCCCATCTCGTTCGCCGCCTCCAGACGCTGTACCATCTGCTCGTTAAGCTCTTCACCATTTTCAAAGAAATGATCCACAGAACCTTCTTCACAGCCGGCAGGCACCAGCGATTCGACGCGTACGGCATCCGGTTCGATATCGTAACCGGCCTCACGCGCCAGGATCACCAGCTTACGCATCACGTCTTTGCCGGAAAGGTCAACGCGCGGATCGGGCTCGGTTAAGCCCTGCTGCCACGCCTGATCCACCAGGTCGGTGAACGGTACGGTGCCGTCGAACTGCAGGAAAAGCCAGGAGAGCGTGCCGGAGAAGATACCGCTCAGCGCCAGAATGCTGTCGCCGCTTTCAATCAGGTCACGCACGGTGTGGTTAACCGGCAGGCCAGCCCCAACGGTGGCGTTATAAAGCCAGTGGCGCCCCGTTTTTTCAAACGCGTCGTGGATCTGGCGGTATTTATCGGTGCTGCTCGCCCCCGCCAGCTTGTTCGCACTAATAACGTGGAAACCGTGACTGGCGAAATCCAGATACTGATCCGCAAGCTGTTCGCTGGCGGTAACGTCCAGCACCACCAGATCGTCATACGGGTGCGCGCGCATCCACAGGAACAGCGACTCTTCATCCTGCTCTACGGCTTCATCATTAAAGAAGGCAAGCGCGCGGCTGGCGTCCAGCCCTTCGTAGTTCAGCAGGCTGCGGCGGCTGTCCACCACGCCCGCAAGAATGAATTCGAATCCGGTTCGCGCCGAGAGCGTCACCTGTTCGCGGGCAAACAGCTCCAGCCAGCGGGAGCCGATGTTGCCTTTACCAAACAGCACCAGGCCGATGCGCTTTTCCGCGCGGAACAGAGAGGTGTGCAGGCCCTGGATCAGGCTCTCGGTTGGCCCTTTACGCAGAACGGCGACCAGGCTGATGCCCTCCTCCGACTGCCAGGTGAACTCCACCGGCTGGCCTTTCAGCTGCTGCCAGAAGCGGTGGCAGTGCAGCGGGTTACGGGTGACGCCCGCGCCCACCATCGCCACCAGCGCCAGCCCCTGACGCAGGCGAAGCTCGCCCGGCAGGCCAGCTTCATCCAGAATTTTCAGCGCGCTGTCCGCCACTTCAGCGGTGTAGCAGAACTGCAGCAGTTGACGATCGTTATGCACGCCAACGGCCAACGGACGCACCTGGGCGCGTTTCAGGATCGTGTCGATATCTTTATGCGCCAGCTTGAAGTCCTGGCCCGCAGGCACCTGGAACTCAATCAGGCAGATGTCGTCGTGGCTGGTGACAATACGCGCCCCGGTACCGGACGCCAGCACGCGCTCAATGCGCGTGGAGCCTTGATCCGGAGTGTAACTGCAGCGCAGCTGGAGGTCGATATCGCTGCCGGAAACCGGCTGCAGCGTGCGCGCGTGCAGTACCGGCGCGGCCAGACGCGCCAGCTCGCTGGCTTCGTCGAGACGCAGCAGCGGCAGCAGGCAGGCATCTTTTACTTTTCGCGGATCCGCGCTGTACACACCGGCCACGTCGCTCCAGATGGTGACGCGGGAGACGCCCGCCAGGGCACCAATCTGCGTTGCCGAGTAGTCGGAGCCGTTACGACCCAGCAGCACGGTTTCGCCCGCGTTGCTGCGGCTGATAAAGCCGGTGACGACAATACGTTTGCCCGGGTGCTGCACCAGCAGCTGTTGCAGCAGCGGGTAGGACAACCCTTCATCCACCTGCGGCTGCGCGGCGCGTTCGGCGCGCAGAAAATCACGCGCGTCGAGCCAGGCAGCTTCCACGCCCAGGTGCTGCAGCACGGCGGCCATCAGGCGCGCGGACCACACTTCACCGTGCCCCACCACTTCGGCATACACCGCGTCGGTAATCCCGCTGTCCAGCAGTGCAGCCAGACGCTCAAGGTCATGCGTGAAGGCGCTGATCAGCCCGTCCGCCACTTCCGCAGGCAGCAGGCCGGCAATCAGCTCGCTCTGGTAGCGGCGTAAGGACTGTTGCACCTGATGCGCAGAAAGGCGATCGGTCTGGCTCAGTTTCAGCCAGCTAATCAACTGGTTGGTGGTGCTGCCCGCCGCCGAGACAACCATCATGTCACCCGGCTGTGAATATTCCGTCATGATGCCTGCAACGCGCAGGTAACATTTCACATCAGCAAGACTACTACCACCAAACTTGTGCAGTTGACGACCCTTCGCCCCTGCCTGCGCTATCACACTCATGATTACCCCTTGGCTGCGATCCGGAAGGCATTTTCCAGATCGGCAATTAAATCTTCAGAATCTTCAATGCCGGTTGAGATACGCAGCAGCGTCTCAGAAATTCCGGCGGCGGCACGTGCTTCGGGTGCCATACCTGCGTGCGTCATGGTCGCGGCGTGGGAGATCAAGCTTTCAACCCCACCTAAGGATTCCGCCAGCGTAAACAATGACAGCCCGCTCAGGAAGCGACGCAGCGTTTGCTCGTCACCGTCCAGTTCAAAACTTAACATCGCGCCAAACCCTTTCTGCTGACGCGCAGCAATCTCGTGCCCCTGATTTTCCGGCAGCGACGGGTGATAAAGCTTTTTCACCAGCGGCTGGGTTTTCAGGAAATCGACAATCGCCTGGGCATTGCGCTGCGCCACGTCCATGCGCGGCGACAGCGTGCGGATGCCGCGCAACAGCAGATAGCTGTCGAAGGCCCCCGCGGTGACGCCAATATTATTGGCCCACCATGCCAGTTCGGTGACAACGTCGGGATCTTTAGCAATCACCACGCCCGCCACCACATCAGAATGGCCGTTCAGATATTTAGTGCATGAATGCAATACCAGATCGGCACCCAGTGCGAGCGGGTTCTGAAGGGCCGGACTGAGGAACGTATTATCCACTACACTTATCGCTCCCGCATCCCTTGCGAGCTGACAAATTTTCGCAATATCGACAACGCGCAACAATGGATTGCTTGGACTTTCCACCAGAACCAGCTTCGGTCTCTCTGCCAGGGCCTGTTTCAGCGCCTGTTCGTCGTTTTGATCGACAAACAGCACGCGATAGCAGCCGCGTTTCGCCAGGCTGTCAAACAGGCGATAGCTGCCGCCGTAGCAGTCGTGCGGCGCAACCAGCAGATCGCCCGGTTTCAGGAACACCGTGGTCACCAGATGAATGGCGGACATCCCCGTATTGGTTAATACTGCACCTGCGCCACCTTCCAGCTCGGCCAGCGCGCGCTGGGTCACGTCACGCGTAGGGTTGCCACGACGCGAATAATCATGCGCGCGGGGTTCATTAAATCCGGTGAAGTTATAAGTACTGGAAAGATGAATCGGCGGGACAACGCAGCCGTACTGCTCGTCATCATTTAATCCGCTACGCACTGCAATAGTGGCCTGTTTACGCGTCATGGTGAGGGCTTCCTGGCGAATGAGGTGAAAAGTCAGGCACCAGAGTAAACATTGAAAGTATGGACGTCAATACATCTGGACATCTAAACTTCTTTGCGTATAGATTGAGCAATGCGCAAATAGCCGTTAAAATTATATGCTTTAGTGCACGCTGCAGCGGCAATATCCGTGCCACGGTATCGTCTCTACGGTAAACTAGACAAGATTGCGGTTCAAAACGGGTGGTTACAGGTTTTGCACCTTTAAATAAATGACTGAGAGGATTAAAGGTATCTCATGGCTGAATGGAGCGGCGAATATATCAGCCCATACGCTGAGCACGGTAAGAAGAGTGAGCAAGTAAAGAAAATTACGGTTTCCATTCCTCTGAAGGTGTTGAAGATCCTCACCGATGAACGTACGCGTCGTCAGGTGAACAACCTGCGCCACGCGACCAACAGCGAACTGCTGTGCGAAGCGTTTCTGCATGCGTTTACCGGTCAACCGTTGCCGAACGATGAAGATCTGCGCAAAGAGCGCAGTGATGAAATCCCGGAAGAGGCGAAGGTGATCATGCGTGAACTGGGTATTGACCCGGATACGTGGGAATACTGAGAAGCGGATACAAAAAAGGCACCTTGCGGTGCCTTTTTTTCGGGAAACTTATTTAGCGCCCGGGATGCTGAAACGCTTGTTGAAGCGGTCAACACGGCCACCGGTTGCAACGTCACGCTGCTTACCAGTGTAGAACGGGTGGCATTTGCCGCACACGTCCAGGTTCAGATCGTGACCCACGGTAGAGCGGATCTGGATAGAGTTACCGCAAGAACAGTTTGCAGTAATCATTTCGTATTTCGGGTGAATATCTTTTTTCATGGGAGAACCTCAGTTAAGGCCGCGTCGCTCTTCCAGCCCTAACGCCAGACACCACGCGATGTTGATTGTAAGTTCTTTGGCGTAAAGTACACCAAAGGCGGCGAATCATACAGAATTTGACCAACGTATGCAAACTGATCCGCACGCCGCTTTTACTAATGTGTATACTAACGCGCCACTTTTCAAGTCAGGAAGATTCGATGCCCGTCGCTCACGTTGCCCTGCCCGTTCCGCTTCCCCGCACCTTTGACTATCTGCTGCCCGACAGCATGAGCGCCAAAGCGGGCTGCCGCGTGACCGTGCCGTTTGGCAAACAGCAGCGCGTGGGGATCGTCGTCTCCGTCAGCGATAAAAGCGAGCTACCGCTTAATGAGCTGAAATCAGTCGTTGAGGTGCTGGACAGCGAGCCGGTTTACTCTACCAGCACCTGGCGACTGCTGCTGTGGGCGGCGGATTATTATCATCACCCGATTGGCGACGTGCTGTTCCACGCCCTGCCGATTATGCTGCGCCAGGGCAAAAGCGCCAGCCATGCGCCGATGTGGTACTGGTTTGCCACCGAGCAGGGCCAGGCGGTGGACATCAACAGCCTGAAGCGATCGCAGAAACAGCAGCAGGCGCTGGCGGCGCTGCGTCAGGGAAAAATCTGGCGACATCAGGTCGACGAGCTTGAGGTCAGCGAAACGGCGCTACAGGCCTTAAGAAAGAAAGGGCTGAGCGAACTGGCCAGCGAAGCCCCCGCTCTTTACGACTGGCGGGAGAGTTTCTCCGTTTCAGGGGATCGCCTGCGTCTGAATACCGAGCAGGCCACCGCCGTGGGCGCGATTCATAGCGCCTCCGATCATTTCTCTGCCTGGCTGCTGGCGGGAGTCACCGGTTCCGGCAAGACCGAAGTCTACCTGAGCGTGCTGGAAAACGTGCTCGCGCAGGGCAAACAGGCGCTGGTGATGGTGCCGGAAATTGGCCTGACGCCGCAAACCATCGCCCGATTCCGCGAGCGCTTTAACGCGCCGGTTGAGGTGCTGCACTCCGGCCTGAACGACAGCGAACGCCTCAGCGCCTGGCTGAAAGCGAAAAACGGCGAAGCGGCGATTGTGATCGGCACCCGCTCGTCGCTGTTTACGCCGTTTAAAAATCTTGGCGTTATCGTGATCGACGAAGAGCACGACAGCTCCTATAAACAGCAGGAAGGCTGGCGCTATCACGCCCGCGACCTGGCGGTTTATCGCGCGCACAGTGAGCAGATTCCTATTATTCTCGGCTCCGCCACGCCTGCGCTCGAAACGCTGCACAACGTGCGCCAGCGTAAATACCATATGCTGCGCCTGACGCGTCGGGCGGGGAATGCCCGCCCGGCCATTCAGCACGTGCTTGATCTGAAAGGTCAGCAGGTTCAGGCCGGGCTAGCGCCGGCATTGATTACCCGCATGCGCCAGCACCTGCAGGCGGGGAACCAGGTCATTCTGTTCCTTAACCGCCGCGGTTTCGCGCCCGCCCTGCTGTGCCACGACTGCGGCTGGATTGCCGAGTGCCCGCGCTGCGACCACTACTACACCTTCCATCAGGCCCAGCGGCATTTGCGCTGCCACCACTGCGACAGCCAGCGCCCGGTGCCGCGCCAGTGCCCGTCGTGTGGCTCAACGCATATCGTGCCGGTCGGTCTGGGGACGGAACAGCTGGAACAGGCGCTTGGCCCCTTCTTCCCGGACGTGCCGATTTCTCGTATCGACCGGGACACCACCAGCCGCAAGGGCGCGCTGGAAGAGCAGCTGGCGGAAGTGCATCGCGGCGGCGCACGCATTCTGATTGGCACGCAGATGCTGGCCAAAGGCCACCACTTCCCGGACGTCACGCTGGTTGCCCTGCTCGACGTAGACGGCGCGCTGTTCTCGGCAGATTTCCGCTCCGCCGAGCGCTTCGCCCAGCTTTATACCCAGGTGGCAGGGCGTGCTGGTCGCGCCGGTAAACAGGGCGAAGTGGTGCTGCAAACGCACCATCCTGAGCATCCGCTGCTGCAAACCCTGCTGCATAAAGGCTATGACGCCTTTGCCGAGCAGGCGCTGGCCGAACGCCAGACCATGCAGCTGCCGCCGTGGACCAGCCACGTCATCATCCGCGCGGAAGATCATAACAACCAGCAGGCGCCGCTTTTCCTGCAGCAGCTGAGAAATCTCCTGCAGGCCAGCCCGCTGGTGGATAATCAGCTGTGGCTCCTGGGCCCTGTGCCGGCACTCGCACCAAAGCGCGGCGGGCGTTTTCGCTGGCAAATCTTACTTCAGCACCCCTCGCGCGTTCGCCTGCAGCATATCGTCAGCGGCACGCTGGCGCTCATCAACACGCTGCCGGAAGCGCGAAAAGTGAAGTGGGTACTGGACGTCGATCCCATCGAAGGCTGAAGACGGATCGAAAAATTTAACGCTCCTCACACTTTTTATGAAAATTCTGTAACCGATTCCATTAACTATCTGTAAAAATGGTGATGTCAGAAGTTCGGTGTTCAGGCGAGGAGAAGACGTTGAAGTCCAGGAAAGAGGTTGCACCGGCGACCATGAAAGACGTTGCCCAGAAAGCACAAGTCTCTACGGCAACGGTATCCCGCGCATTAATGAACCCGGATAAAGTCTCCCAGGCGACCCGTAACCGGGTAGAGCAGGCTGCGCTTGAAGTGGGCTATTTCCCACAAGCAATGGGGCGTAACGTTAAACGCAATGAGTCGCGCACCATTCTGGTGATTGTGCCGGACATCTGTGACCCCTTCTTCAGCGAGATTATCCGCGGTATTGAAGTCACCGCAGCGGAACAGGGTTACCTGGTGCTGATTGGCGACTGCGCTCATCAGAACCAGCAGGAAAAAACCTTCATCGATCTCATTATCACCAAGCAGATCGACGGCATGCTGCTGCTTGGCTCTCGCCTGCCTTTTGATGCCAGCATTGAAGAGCAGCGTAATTTACCACCGATGGTGATGGCGAACGAGTTTGCGCCGGAGCTGGAGCTGCCGACGGTCCACATTGATAACCTCACCGCCGCGTTCAACGCCGTAAACTATCTCCAGGAACTGGGGCACAAGCGCATTGGCTGTATTGCCGGGCCGGAAGAGATGCCGCTGTGTCACTATCGCTTACAGGGCTACGTTCAGGCGCTGCGCCGTACCGGCGTCACCGTCGATCCGCACTACATTGCGCGCGGTGATTTTACCTTCGCCGCGGGTGGACAAGCGCTGGAGAAACTTCTGGACCTGCCTGAGCCGCCAACCGCCG
>NZ_QFXN01000271.1:0-11987 GCF_003144775.1 Enterobacter sp. CGMCC 5087
ACCGAAAGATTTATCGATCATCGGATTCGACAATATTTCGCTTTCAGAATTTTGCGATCCTCCGCTCTCAACGGTCGCTCAGCCGCGCTACCAAATTGGCCGCGAAGCGATGCTCCTTCTGCTGGATCAGCTGCACGGTCAAACAGTTAGCAGCGGCTCGCGGTTGCTGGACTGTGAACTGATTGTCCGCGGCACTACCCAGGCATTGACTTAAAGTAAACGTCTTTCGGATACCCTTATCTGGTCAAAGCCCCGCCGCTTAAGTAACATGGCGGACTGACGAACGAATAAATACAGCGAAACGATAGTGGCACAACGAGATTATGTACGTCGCGGCCAGCCGGCACCTTCGCGACGCAAAAAGAGTAGCTCAAGGAAAAAGCAACGTAACCTGCCTGCTGTCTCGCCAGCAATGGTCGCTATTGCTGCGGCTGTAGTCGTCGCCTTTATTGGTGGCCTGTACTTTATCACGCACCATAAAAAAGAAGAGTCTGAGGCGCTTCAGGCCAGTAAAGTTGCCGGAAACGGCCTTCCTCCGAAGCCTGAAGAGCGCTGGCGCTATATCAAAGAGCTGGAAAGCCGTCAGCCCGGGGTGCGTGCGCCAACCGAACCTTCTGCGGGTGGTGAAGTGCAGAATGCGAATCAGCTGACGGATGAACAGCGCCAGCTGCTGGCCCAAATGCAGGCCGATATGCGCCAGCAGCCTACGCAGCTGAACGAAGTGCCTTGGAATGAGCAGACCCCGGCGCAGCGCCAGCAAACGCTGCAGCGACGTCAGGCGCAACAGCAAATCCAGCAGCAACAACAGCAGCAGTGGGCGCAAACCCAGCCGGTGCAGCAGCCGAAAGCACAGCCGCGGGTAACGGAACAGCCATACCAGCAGCAGACGCGTACGGCGCAGTCCCAGCCTGTTCAGCAGCAGCCGAAAACGCAGCCGCAGAAACAGGCGGCTCAGCCGTATCAGGATCTGCTCCAGACGCCAGCGCATACCACCGCGCAGCAGCCGAAAACGCAACAGGCCGCGCCGGTCACCAAAGAGACCGAAGCGCCGAAGCAGACGGCTGAGAAAAAAGACGAGCGCCGCTGGATGGTGCAGTGCGGTTCGTTCAAAGGTGCCGAGCAGGCGGAAACGGTGCGCGCGCAGCTGGCCTTTGAAGGGTTTGATTCGCGTATTACCACCAATAACGGCTGGAATCGCGTGGTGATTGGTCCGGTCAAAGGCAAAGAAAATGCCGATGGCACCATTTCGCGGTTGAAAATCGCCGGTCACACAAACTGCATTCGACTCGCCTCCGGGGGTTGAAACCCCCAAAATCCCCCCCATCTATCATTTAATTCAGCCCTGAGCACAGGCTCAGGGCTTCTGTTTCCCGATTCTGTAACCAGGGGGTCTGCTCGTGACAACAATAGTAAGTGTACGCCGTAACGGCCATGTGGTAATCGCCGGTGATGGCCAGGCCACGCTGGGTAATACCGTCATGAAAGGCAACGTGAAAAAAGTGCGCCGCCTCTACAACGACAAAGTGATCGCCGGTTTTGCAGGCGGCACGGCGGACGCCTTTACGCTGTTTGAACTGTTTGAACGCAAACTGGAAATGCACCAGGGTCATCTGGTGAAAGCTGCCGTTGAGCTGGCGAAAGACTGGCGTACCGACCGCATGCTGCGCAAGCTCGAAGCGCTGCTGGCGGTCGCCGATGAAACCGCATCGCTTATCATCACCGGTAACGGTGACGTGATTCAGCCGGAAAATGACCTGATTGCCATCGGCTCTGGCGGCCCTTATGCCCAGGCTGCTGCCCGCGCGCTGTTAGAAAATACCGACATGAACGCGCGTGATATCGCGGTGAAGGCGTTGGATATTGCAGGCGATATCTGCATTTATACCAACCACAACCACACCATCGAAGAATTGACCTCCAAAGCGTAAGGATCTCCCATGTCTGAAATGACCCCACGCGAAATTGTCAGCGAACTGAACAAACACATTATCGGCCAGGATAACGCCAAGCGCTCCGTGGCTATCGCTCTGCGTAACCGCTGGCGTCGTATGCAGCTTGACGAAGAGCTGCGCCACGAAGTGACGCCAAAAAACATTCTGATGATCGGTCCAACCGGCGTCGGTAAAACCGAAATTGCCCGTCGTCTGGCCAAGCTGGCTAACGCGCCGTTCATCAAAGTTGAAGCCACCAAGTTCACCGAAGTGGGCTATGTGGGTAAAGAAGTGGACTCCATCATCCGCGATCTGACCGACTCGGCGATCAAGATGGTGCGCGTCCAGGCGATCGAGAAAAACCGCTATCGCGCGGAAGAGATGGCCGAAGAGCGCATTCTCGACGTGCTGATCCCACCGGCAAAAAACAACTGGGGCCAGGCAGAGCAGCAGGCGGAACCGTCCGCTGCGCGTCAGGCATTCCGCAAAAAACTGCGTGAAGGCCAGCTGGACGACAAAGAGATTGAGATCGATCTCGCTGCCGCGCCAATGGGTGTGGAAATCATGGCGCCTCCGGGCATGGAAGAGATGACCAGCCAGCTGCAGTCCATGTTCCAGAACCTGGGCGGCCAGAAGCAGAAAGCGCGTAAGCTGAAAATCAAAGACGCGATGAAGCTGCTGATTGAAGAAGAAGCGGCGAAGCTGGTAAACCCGGAAGAGCTGAAGCAGGACGCTATCGACGCGGTTGAGCAGCACGGTATCGTGTTTATCGACGAAATCGACAAAATTTGTAAGCGCGGCGGCAACAGCTCCGGCCCGGACGTGTCCCGCGAAGGCGTTCAGCGCGACCTGCTGCCGCTGGTTGAAGGCTGCACCGTCTCCACCAAGCACGGCATGGTGAAAACGGACCACATCCTGTTTATCGCTTCAGGGGCGTTCCAGGTTGCCAGCCCGTCGGATCTGATCCCCGAACTGCAGGGCCGTCTGCCAATCCGCGTTGAGCTGCAGGCGCTGACCACCGAAGATTTCGAACGTATCCTGACCGAGCCGAATGCCTCTGCTACCGTGCAGTACAAAGCGCTGATGGCGACCGAAGGCGTGAACCTCGAGTTCACCGAAGACGGTATCAAGCGTATTGCCCAGGCCGCATGGCAGGTCAACGAAACCACCGAGAACATCGGTGCGCGTCGCCTGCATACCGTGCTGGAACGCCTGGTGGAAGATATCTCTTATGACGCGAGCGACCTTAACGGTCAAACCGTTACCATTGACGCAGAATATGTGAGTAAACATCTGGATGCGTTAGTGGCAGATGAAGATCTGAGCCGTTTTATCCTATAATCGCGGTTACTGGATTCTCATCACGTTTAATGGGGGCTAATGCCCCCATTTTTATTGGCTAAATACTTATGACTGACATCAGCCGTACTCAGGCGTGGCTCGAAAGTCTGCGCCCTAAAACGCTTCCTCTGGCCTTTGCCGCGATTATCGTCGGCACCGCCCTTGCCTGGTGGCAGGGTTATTTTGATCCGCTGGTCGCCGCGCTGGCACTGATTACCGCCGGCCTGCTGCAAATTCTCTCCAATCTCGCCAACGACTACGGCGACGCGGTAAAAGGCAGCGACAAGCCGGACCGCATAGGGCCACTGCGCGGAATGCAGAAAGGGGTAATTACCCAGGCGCAGATGAAACGCGCGCTGATTATCACCGTAGTGCTGATCTGCGTATCCGGCCTGGCGCTGGTGACGGTGGCGTCTAAGACCACCAGCGATTTCATTGGCTTCCTGGTGCTGGGTTTACTGGCCATTATCGCGGCCATCACCTACACCGTCGGAACGCGTCCTTACGGTTATATTGGGCTCGGGGACATCTCCGTACTGGTGTTCTTCGGCTGGCTGAGCGTGATGGGAAGCTGGTACCTGCAGGCGCATACGGTGATCCCTGCCCTGTTCCTGCCCGCGACCGCCTGCGGCCTGCTGGCGACGGCGGTGCTCAACATCAACAACCTGCGCGACATCGACAGCGATCGCGAGAACGGCAAAAATACCCTGGCGGTTCGTCTGGGGCCGGTCAATGCGCGCCGCTATCACGCCTGCCTGCTCATTGGCGCGCTGGTTTGCCTGGCGCTGTTTAACCTGATTTCCTTGCAGAGCTTGTGGGGCTGGCTGTTTGTGCTTGCCGCGCCGCTGCTGATTAAGCAGGCCCGCTTTGTGATGCGTGAACTCAGCCCGTCCGCCATGCCGCCAATGCTGGAACGTACGGTAAAAGGCGCGTTGCTGACTAACCTGTTGTTCGTCATCGGGATTGTGTTAAGCCAGACGCTGCGTTAGCTGACAAATATCAATTAACAATTGATGATTTTGCCAACAATGCATTTCGCACGATATACTGATCACATTCGCAGCAACTGAGCGTTAAACCTATGAAATACGATACCTCCGAGCTTTGTGACATCTACCAGGAAGATGTCAACGTCGTTGAACCGCTGTTCTCCAACTTTGGTGGGAGGTCGTCGTTTGGCGGTCAAATCGTCACGGTGAAATGTTTCGAGGACAACGGGTTGCTGTACGATCTGCTCGAACAGAATGGCCGCGGCCGCGTTCTTGTGGTCGACGGCGGCGGTTCCGTGCGCCGTGCATTAATTGATGCTGAACTGGCCGGCATTGCCGTTCAGAATGAGTGGGAAGGCCTTGTGGTGTACGGTTCCGTGCGTCAGGTGGACGATCTGGAAGACCTGGATATCGGGATTCAGGCCATCGCGGCCATACCGGTAGGGGCGGCGGGTGACGGCATCGGTGAAAGCGACGTGCGCGTCAATTTCGGCGGCGTGACCTTCTTCTCCGGGGACCATCTCTACGCCGATAATACCGGCATTATCCTTTCCGAAGATCCGCTGGATATCGAGTAGTAAAAAGTCAGCGACAACCATAAAAAAGCCGGGTGGCGGCGACGCCTTACCCGGCTTATTTCATCTGTATTTTCCGAGAGAAATTAGACTTCTTCCATACGTCCCAGCAGCGCCTGCAGGCGATCCTGCCAGCCGTTCTGCTGTTCGCGCAGCTGGTTGTTTTCGCGCTCCAGTTCTTCGCGGCCGTGCTGAGCGTTCTGAACTTCCTGCGCCAGGCTGTTGTTCTTTTCTTTCAGCTCTTCAATTTCCATCTGCAGCAGGGTGATGGTGTCAATCGCCTGCTGTACTTTCGATTCCAGTTTCTCAAACACTTCTAAAGACATGATGCTACCTCTCCTGAATTGCAAGGCGACGCTTTAACATAAACGCGCACGACATATACCGTCGATTGTATGGAGCGCGGCGCTCTGTGTCCAGCGACACACCGCGCAGATCGCGGTTTGCAACACTTTTAGGTCTGGTCCTGGTGTGTTCGCGTCATATACCCCTAAATTGTTAACTGATTCGTTAATGAAATGATTCAGCTCACATTCCTGTACTGATGCAAAAATGTGCTTTATGGCGCGAAAACGCTCATTTTATTGACACAGACCACACATTTTGATTTCGATATTTCTCGTTTTTGCTCGTTAACGATAAATTAACACTATGTCTACAGGGCATCGTGGCTGTCACGGGCGGCCATGCTAACAATAAACATCAATTTCTTCAGGATTCCGATTATGAGTCAGACATCAACCTTAAAAGGCCAGTGCATTGCCGAGTTCCTTGGTACCGGGTTGTTGATATTCTTCGGAGTGGGCTGTGTCGCTGCACTGAAAGTGGCGGGTGCCAGTTTTGGTCAGTGGGAAATCAGTATCATCTGGGGTCTGGGCGTGGCGATGGCCATCTACCTGACTGCAGGGGTTTCTGGTGCACATCTTAACCCGGCGGTGACAATCGCACTGTGGCTGTTCGCGTGCTTCGACGGACGCAAAGTTGTTCCTTTCATTCTTTCTCAGTTTGCCGGCGCGTTTTGCGCAGCGGCGTTAGTTTACGGGCTTTATTACAATCTTTTCATCGACTTCGAACAGACGCATCATATGGTACGCGGCAGCGTCGAAAGTCTGGATCTGGCAGGCATCTTCTCAACCTACCCTAACCCGCATATCAATTTTGTGCAGGCGTTCGCAGTTGAAATGGTGATTACCGCTATTCTGATGGGCGTTATCCTGGCGCTGACCGACGACGGAAACGGCATTCCGCGCGGCCCGCTGGCACCCCTGCTGATTGGTTTGCTGATTGCGGTGATTGGCGCATCCATGGGCCCGCTGACCGGCTTCGCGATGAACCCGGCACGTGATATCGGACCAAAAGCCTTCGCCTTTATCGCCGGCTGGGGCGACGTCGCTTTCACCGGTGGCAAAGACATTCCTTACTTCCTGGTACCGCTGTTTGCGCCGGTTGTCGGGGCTGCGCTGGGTGCGTTTAGCTACCGCAAATTAATTGGTCGCCACTTACCGTGCGACACCTGTGTGGAAGAGGAGAAGGAAACGACTTCTACCGCACAACAAAAAGCTTCGCTGTAATCTGACTACGGGACACATACCATGACCGAAAAAAAATATATCGTTGCGCTCGACCAGGGCACTACCAGCTCCCGCGCTGTCGTAATGGATCATGACGCGAACATCGTCAGCGTGTCACAGCGCGAATTTGAGCAAATTTATCCTCGTCCAGGCTGGGTAGAGCACGACCCGATGGAGATCTGGGCGTCACAAAGCTCCACGCTGGTCGAAGTGCTGGCGAAAGCCGATATCAGCTCCGACGAGATTGCCGCGATTGGTATTACCAACCAGCGTGAAACGACGATTGTCTGGGAACGTGAAACCGGTAAGCCCATTTACAACGCTATCGTCTGGCAGTGCCGCCGTACATCCGAGATCTGCGAACAGCTGAAGCGCGACGGTATGGAAGAGTACGTGCGCAGCGCCACCGGTCTGGTGGTTGACCCGTATTTCTCCGGCACCAAAGTGAAATGGATCCTCGACCACGTAGAAGGTTCACGCGAGCGTGCTAAACGCGGCGAGCTGCTGTTCGGTACCGTCGATACCTGGCTTATCTGGAAGATGACCCAGGGACGCGTTCACGTCACCGATTACACCAACGCCTCGCGTACCATGCTGTTCAACATCAACACCCTGGAGTGGGATGACAAGATGCTGGATGCGCTGGATATCCCACGCGCGATGCTGCCTGAAGTGCGCAAGTCTTCTGAGGTATATGGCCAGACCAACATCGGCGGTAAAGGCGGCACCCGTATTCCTATCGCCGGTATCGCCGGTGACCAGCAGGCGGCGCTGTTCGGCCAGCTGTGCGTCAAGGAAGGGATGGCGAAGAACACCTACGGCACCGGCTGCTTTATGCTGATGAACACCGGCGAGAAGGCGGTGAAATCAGAAAACGGCCTGCTGACCACCATCGCCTGCGGTCCGCGCGGCGAAGTGAACTATGCGCTGGAAGGTGCGGTGTTCATGGCGGGTGCATCCATTCAGTGGCTGCGCGACGAAATGAAGCTGATCAGCGATGCGTTCGACTCCGAGTACTTCGCGACCAAAGTGAAAGACACCAACGGCGTGTACGTGGTGCCTGCGTTCACCGGTCTGGGCGCACCGTACTGGGACCCGTATGCACGCGGCGCAATTTTCGGGCTGACGCGCGGTGTGAACTCTAACCACATTATTCGCGCTACCCTGGAATCCATCGCCTACCAGACGCGCGACGTGCTGGAAGCGATGCAGGCTGACTCCGGTATTCGTCTGCACGCCCTGCGCGTGGACGGCGGTGCGGTAGCGAATAACTTCCTGATGCAGTTCCAGTCCGACATTCTCGGCACCCGCGTTGAGCGCCCTGAAGTGCGTGAAGTGACGGCGCTGGGCGCGGCGTACCTCGCCGGTCTGGCGGTAGGCTTCTGGCAGAACCTGGACGAACTGCAGGAAAAAGCGGTTATCGAACGCGAATTCCGCCCGGGCATCGAAACCACCGAGCGTAACTTCCGCTACAGCGGCTGGAAAAAAGCGGTGAAACGCGCCCTGGCGTGGGAAGAGCACGAAGAGTAATCCCCCTCACCCCGGCCCTCTCCCCAAAGGGGAGAGGGTGTTTTAGGTCCCCTCGCCCCTTTGGGGAGAGGGTTAGGGTGAGGGGAGTACAGACCGCACCTTACCCACTCTGTGATAAACTTCGTGCAATTCCTTTTGATTGCACGAGTACCTCATGAAACGTGAACTTGCTATCGAGTTTTCTCGCGTCACCGAAGCGGCCGCCCTTGCAGGCTATAAATGGCTGGGCCGTGGCGACAAAAATACCGCAGACGGCGCTGCCGTCCATGCCATGCGCATAGTACTTAACCAGGTCAACATTGACGGCACCATCGTGATCGGCGAAGGCGAGATCGACGAAGCGCCGATGCTCTACATCGGTGAAAAAGTCGGTACCGGCAAAGGCGATGCCGTGGATATCGCCGTCGATCCTATCGAAGGCACCCGCATGACGGCGATGGGTCAGGCCAATGCGTTAGCGGTGCTGGCCGTCGGCGATAAGGGCTGCTTCCTGAACGCGCCGGACATGTACATGGAAAAGCTGATTGTCGGCCCAGGCGCGAAAGGCGCAATCGACCTTAGCCTGCCGCTGGAAGAGAACCTGCAAAACATCGCCAAAGCCCTGGGCAAACCCCTTAGCGAACTCACCGTCACCATTCTGGCGAAACCGCGCCACGACGCCACCATCACGCAGATGCAAAAGCTCGGCGTGCGCGTGTTTGCTATCCCTGACGGTGACGTTGCCGCCTCGATCCTGACCTGCATGCCGGACAGCGAAGTCGACGTGCTGTACGGCATCGGCGGCGCGCCGGAAGGTGTGGTCTCTGCGGCGGTGATCCGCGCGCTGGATGGCGATATGCAGGCCCGTCTTCTGCCCCGTCATGAGGTGAAAGGCGACAGCGAAGAGAACCGCCGTATCGGGGAAAACGAGCTTGCGCGCTGCGAAGCGATGGGCATCGAGGCCAATAAAGTGCTGGCTCTGGACGAAATGGCGCGTAGCGATAACGTTGTCTTCTCGGCGACCGGCATCACCAAAGGCGATCTGCTGGACGGCATCACCCGCAAGGGCAATATGGCCACCACTGAAACCCTGCTGATCCGCGGTAAATCACGCACCATTCGCCGCATCCAGTCAATCCACTATCTCGACCGCAAAGACCCGGACGTGCAGACGCATATTCTGTAAAACCGTTTGATCGATAGAGCTTTCCGGCCCTGACGGGCTGGAAATTATCACCACAAGTACGGAAGATAGAACAGAGAAACAGCACAGGAGAAGATCATGGCGGACTGGGTAACAGGTAAAGTCACAAAGGTACAGTTCTGGACCGATGCGCTATTTAGTCTCACCGTACATGCTCCCGTCCACCCGTTTAAGGCCGGGCAATTTGCGAAGCTGGGGCTGGACGTCGACGGCGAGCGCGTGCAGCGCGCCTATTCTTACGTTAACGCACCTGATAACCCGGATCTCGAGTTCTATCTGGTCACCGTTCCTGACGGTAAGCTCAGCCCGCGCCTTGCCGCCCTGAAGCCCGGCGACGAGGTGCAAATTGTGAGTGAAGCGGCAGGCTTCTTTGTGCTCGAAGAGATCCCTGACTGCGACACGCTCTGGATGCTGGCAACCGGTACGGCCATCGGCCCTTATCTCTCTATTTTGCAGTACGGCAAAGATCTGGAGCGCTTTAAAAACATCGTGCTGGTGCACGCTGCGCGCTACGCCGCGGACCTGAGCTATTTGCCGCAGATGCAGGCTCTTGAACAGCAGTACGGCGGGAAGTTAAAGATTCAGACGGTGGTCAGCCGTGAAACCGTAGCAGGAGCGCTTACCGGCCGCGTGCCGGTGCTAATTGAGAGTGGAGCCCTGGAAGACGCGGTGGGTTTGCCGCTGAACGCTGAAACCAGCCACGTCATGCTGTGCGGCAACCCGCAGATGGTGCGTGATACGCAGCAGCTTCTGAAGGATACCCGGCAGATGACGAAACATCTTCGCCGCCGACCGGGCCATATGACCGCCGAACACTACTGGTGATCAGCGGTATTTCACCTCAAGGGTGTCTTTACCGTATTTGTTTTCGCTCTGGGTGCCAATAAACGCGCCCAGATCGACAATCATCATCACGAAGATGACCGACGGCAGCAGCCTGCCCACAACCCACGGCAGGATGGACGGAAGCATCGCCCAGTTTCCCGCCACCAGCATCCACGCCAGAATAATCAGAAATGCCCACGCGCCGGAACGTCCGCGATCGTGCAGCCGCTTTACGACAACCGCCGCCGTTGGCCATAGCAGACAGACCAGCGCGAAGGCCGCCGTTTGCGTGCTCAGCCAGGCGTTGTAAGCAACGAAAAACAAAAGCAGCATGGCGACAACCCACGTCACCATCCAGATCCAGAAATCACGGCGTCCAATACGCCCTTTGAATGAAAACAGCCACTGCTGTATGGTCATGTAAGGTTCCTTATTATCGTATAGCGCGCATTTTACCCTGGAGTTGTGACCTTTTGACAAGCCGACCAGATATCGTTTTAATCATGAGCACTTACGGCCAGGGGCAATGTTGATGAAAAGTTCGGCACGTTCTCTTTTCCTGTGTTTAGCGCTGCTCAGCGCGGGTTATCCCCTGCACGCCGCCGAAACCCCAGCCCCGACCACAGCACCCTATCTGCTGGCGGGCGCGCCGTCGTTCGATCAGTCCATCAGCCAGTTTCGTGAAACCTTCAATCAGACCAACCCCACGCTGCCGCTGGATGAGTTTCGCGCTATTGATGGCTCACGAGATACCCCCACACTGACCCGTGCGGCAAGCAAGATAAATGAGAATTTGTATGCTTCCACGGCGCTGGAGCGCGGTACGTTAAAAATCAAAAGCATGCAAATCACCTGGCTGCCGATACAGGGGCCAGAGCAGAA
This sequence comes from Enterobacter sp. CGMCC 5087, assembly GCF_003144775.1. Lineage (NCBI taxonomy): Bacteria > Pseudomonadati > Pseudomonadota > Gammaproteobacteria > Enterobacterales > Enterobacteriaceae > Enterobacter > Enterobacter sp. CGMCC 5087. The sequence continues at coordinate 10,828 of NZ_QFXN01000271.1, forward strand.
AGCCGCTAAGGCGAAAGCGCTGGAGTATATGAGCGCGGTATTGCAGGCCTTTACCCCTGCGCTGACGAAAAAGCAAAGCCAGCAAAAGCTGCAAAAACTCCTTACCGCCGGGAAAAACAAGCGTTACTACGCCGATACCGAAGGCGCGATCCGCTATGTTGTGGCGGACAACGGCGAAAAAGGACTGACCTTCGCTGTTGAACCGATTAAGCTGGCACTATCTGACACTCTCGGCGGGGCGAATTAATGACAAAAAGCAAAGCCTTTCGAGGGAAAATCTCTATACTGATTCACAGACCATGCTGCCCGACAGGGTGGCCATATTCCTTAATTCGCTTATTTAGCGTGGAGAATTGAAATGCGACATCCTTTAGTGATGGGTAACTGGAAACTGAACGGCAGCCGCCACATGGTAAACGAACTGGTTGCGAACCTGCGTAAAGAGCTGGCTGGCGTGACGGGCTGCGCGGTTGCTATCGCTCCGCCGGATATGTACCTGGATCTGGCTAAACATGCCGCTGACGGCAGCCACATCATTCTGGGTGCGCAGAACGTTGACGTTAACCTGTCTGGCGCGTTCACCGGTGAAACCTCCGCTGAAATGCTGAAAGATATCGGCGCAAAATACATCATCATCGGCCACTCCGAGCGTCGCACCTATCACAAAGAATCCGACGAGTTCATCGCGAAGAAATTCGCCGTGCTGAAAGAGCAGGGTCTAATCCCGGTTCTGTGCATCGGTGAAACCGAAGCGGAAAACGAAGCGGGCAAAACCGAAGAAGTGTGCGCACGTCAGATCGACGCAGTACTGAAAACTCAGGGCGCGGCAGCGTTCGAAGGCGCGGTAATCGCATACGAGCCAGTCTGGGCGATCGGTACCGGCAAATCTGCAACCCCTGCGCAGGCTCAGGCGGTTCACAAATTCATTCGTGACCACATTGCTAAAGCCGACGCGAAGGTCGCTGAGCAAGTGATTATTCAGTACGGCGGTTCCGTAAACGCCTCCAACGCTGCTGAGCTGTTCACCCAGCCAGACATCGATGGCGCGCTGGTTGGCGGTGCATCCCTGAAAGCTGACGCTTTCGCGGTGATCGTTAAGGCAGCAGAAGCGGCTAAACAGGCGTAATTGCCTTTGCGGCGGGTGGCGCTTGCGCTTACCC
>NZ_QFXN01000272.1:0-19798 GCF_003144775.1 Enterobacter sp. CGMCC 5087
ACTTTCCCCAGCAAACTAAACCACAGATAATCCAGCGGCAGCAGTACCAGATACGTTGCAATAGCCAGCGCCAGACAGAGCACCATCCCCGCCCTGGCAGGCACCTTTCCTAGCCCCATCGCCACCACGATCGGCGACGCCTGATACGGCAGCAGCGGCGTGGAATAGCCCAGCACCTGAATCATGATCACCGACAGCAGCGGGAAACCGGTTGCGTCCGAGAAGCTCTGCGCCAGCGTGGTGTAAAGCGCCGGCACGCCGTTGGCGGTCATAATGAAGTTGAGCGCCGTGGTAATACCGGTCAACGCCAGGAAGCTGGTGAACGGTCTGTCTGCATCCAGCGGCATAATGCGAAGCAACGCCTCGCCCACGGCCGTTCCGATACCGGTTTGCGTCACCACGATCGCAAGCCCAAGAATCCCCGCGACGTAAATACAGGTGCGCATGTTCACGCCCGCTGAAAATTCTTCCCCGGTGATAAAGCCAACGCGCGGCAGCATGACGATGATCGATGCCGCCAGCCCCGTCCACGCCGGCCCAACGCCGTGCCAGCTCTCCGTGACCCACATCCCAAGCACCACCGCCAGCAGCCAGGCAAGACGCTTTTCATCCCGCCCCATAGGCTCTGACGGCGCCTGTTCCTTCGGCGGTTTTGGGCTGCCGGGAAATAGCCAGCAGATGAGGCCAATCAGAATCAGGCCTTTGAGAATACCGAGCACCGGCGTGTGCAGCAGCAGATACGGGACATAGTTCAGATGGATGCCGTACGAGCCTTCCGCCGCACCGCTCATCACCAGATTAGGGACGTTGGCAGGCAGGATCGTCGCCGAAAGCTGGAAAGTCCCGAACCCCACGGCCAGCGCCAGCCCGAACCAGGCGCGGGAGCCGTCGGCGATACCGGCGCGTTTTGCCATCGCCGCGACAATCGGCATCAGCAGCGCAATACGTCCCATGTTCGACGGCATCACAAACGCCAGCGCGTAGCTCAGCAGCACCACGCTCGCCACCATCAACACCCAGGAGTCGGTGAGCTTTGCCGACAGCGCCCGGGCGGCCCTGTCCGCCAGTCCGGTTTTACGGATCGCCACGCCAAGCACAAAGCCGCTGAATACCAGCCAGAAAGCAGACGAGGCAAAACCGCCGAAGATGACCTCCGGCGGGGCGATTCTGGCGGTCATCGCCGCCGTGAAGAACAGCAGCGCGGTGATGAATTCCGGCAATAGTGACGTCGCCCACAGCACGATGGTGACGCCAACGATCAGTGAGGGCAGCAGCAGAGGATACGTTAACCAGAGCGACATACCTGTCTCCTGTAGAATTTTTCAGCAAGTCTACGGTGACAGGTAGCCCGAGTAAACGCGATTTATGGTGGGGTTACTTCAGGATAGTGCATTGATGATCCTGCAGTTCCTCCGCAGACGCGCGGTTAAGCGTGAGCAGGTTACGCTCGGTCGCCAGCAAAACAAAAGAGCCATCCGACTGCTGCGCCATCGCCAGCGCGAAACGCCCCATATGGTCGCGCGCTTCCGGCAGCTCTTCCGCCAGCATCATAAACGGGCTGCGCTGGACCAGCTCATTCTCCGTCACCCGACGCGCAAGATACTCATTGCCTTCGAGCCCGCCCGGGAACGGCAGCCACTGGGTGCTGATTTCTCCCTGCGCCGCGTTGAGCTTCTCGCGCACGTCCGGGCGCAGGCAGGAGATATGAATATGAAAATGGTTCTGCGTGCGGCCAGTCGGCGAGTTAATCGTCAGCGAAATGGCGCTATCAGGCACCTCGGATCCACGCTTCAGGGTCATAAAGCTGCGCGACTGCCACGCCAGCCAGAAAAAATTCGGCGTATGAGCGTCGGTCAGCAGCGGGCTCTCGGTACCGTTGATGCGATATGTTGGCATCAGCAGGTATTGCAGCGGCCCGTTTCGATCTTTAAATACCACATAGCCTGCATCCGTTTTCACCTGCGCACAGGGTGCCGGGTTACGGTTCTGGATCTGATTCGGCACACACTGGTCGAGAACGATATGGCGCAACGCATTCGGATTACCCGCTTTCATCCAGTACACGCCGCCAGCGGCAAGGGCGATGACAATGAGGATCAATAAGATAATTTTTTTCACAACGCGTTCCCTGTTTTCAATAGAGGCAAAAGAGTAACGCAAAATGATGACCAAATAAAAAACCCGGCGGATTTCTCACGCCGGGTCATCGTGTCACAGGCTAATGGTTAGCGCTGGCTAATTTGGTCGAAGGTACCGCCATTGGAGAAGTGCTCTTTCTGCGCTTTCGTCCAGCCGCCGAACACATCGTCAATAGTGAATAGCTTCAGTTTAGGGAACTCCCCTTCGTATTTCTTGGCGACCGCCGCATCGCGTGGACGATAGAAGTTTTTCGCCGCAATTTCCTGGCCTTCTGGCGAGTACAGATACTTCAGGTAAGCTTCCGCCACCGCTTTGGTATCTTTCTTCTCAACCACTTTATCGACCACGGAAACGGTCGGCTCAGCCAGAATCGATTCGCTCGGGGTCACGATCTCGAATTTGTCTTTACCCAGCTCGTGGGTCGCCAGCAGAGCTTCGTTTTCCCAGGCAATCAGCACGTCGCCAATCCCGCGCTCAACGAAGGTGTTGGTGGCGCCACGCGCGCCGGAGTCCAGCACCTCAACGTTTTTATACAGCGCCTTCACAAATTCCTGCGCTTTGGCCTGGTCGCCATTGTTGTGATGCAGTGCATAACCCCACGCGCCGAGGTAGTTCCAGCGAGCGCCGCCGGAGCTTTTCGGGTTCGGGGTAATTACAGAAACGCCCGGTTTGATCAGGTCGTTCCAGTCTTTAATTTGTTTCGGGTTTCCTTTACGCACCAGGAAGACGATGGTCGAGGTGTAGGGTGCGGAGTTATCCGGCAGGCGTTTGATCCAGTTTTTGTCGATGCGGCCGCGCTCGGCGATCGCGTCAACATCGTAGGCCAGCGCCAGGGTCACCACGTCGGCTTCAATACCGTTTATTACGGACGTCGCCTGCTTGCCGGAGCCGCCATGCGACTGGCGAACCACCACGTTGTCGCCGGTTTCCTGCTTCCAGTGTGCCGCAAACGCTTTGTTGTATTGCTCGTACAGTTCACGCGTCGGGTCGTATGACACGTTCAGTAACTGGATATCCTTAGCCAGAACGCTGGTCGATGCCAGCAATAATGTTAAACCCACGCCCCATTTATTCATCGCCCAGCTCTCTTGTGTAGTGTTTTGATGAATGCAGCGTGCCAGAAAGCGAATCGAGGATTAAAGAATAAAAAAAGATTGGCTATAACGTAGTGGAATAAAAGAAGTGGATGAGCGGCCTGATGCCCTCACTCCAACCCTCTCCCACGGGAGAGGGAGCAACCATAAAAAACGGTAACCCAAGGGTTACCGTTTTGCATTTACCTTGCCGCCACCGGGCAACAGAGCCGATCAGTACAGTTTTTTCGCGCAGTCCAGCCAGTCACCTTTGAACGGACGCTTCATATTTTCAATCGCGTCGATGATGTCGTGGTGAACCAGTTTTTCGTTCTGAATACCGACGCAGCGGCCGCCGTGGCCCTGCAGCAGCAGATCGATAGCGTACGCGCCCATACGGGACGCCAGAATACGGTCGTAAGGGCCTGGGGAGCCGCCGCGCTGGATGTGACCCAGTACGGTCGCGCGGGTTTCGCGTTTGGTTTCGGCTTCGATGTACTTCGCCAGCTCGTCAACGTCGCAGATGTGCTCTGTGATAGCCACGATCGCGTGTTTTTTACCCTTCGCGATGCCCGCTTTGATTTCAGCCACCAGATCTTCACGACTAAATTCGACTTCTGGCACGACGATAAATTCGCAACCGCCCGCAATGGCTGCCGCCAGCGTCAGGTCGCCGCAGTAACGGCCCATCACTTCAACGATAGAGATACGCTGGTGAGAAGAAGAGGTGTCACGCAGACGGTCAATCGCTTCAACAACGGTACCCAGCGCAGTAAAGAAGCCAATAGTGTAGTCAGTACCCTTGATGTCGTTGTCGATGGTGCCCGGCAGACCGATGCACGGGAAGCCCATTTCGGTCAGACGTTTTGCACCCATGTAGGAGCCGTCACCGCCGATAACCACCAGGGCGTCCAGGCCGCGTTTCTTCATGTTTTCGATAGCCACTTCACGAACGTGTTCATCACGGAATTCCGGGAAGCGCGCGGAACCGAGGAAAGTACCGCCACGGTTGATCATGTCAGACACGCTGTAACGGTCGAGCTGAACCATACGATCTTCATACAGGCCCAGATAACCGTCATAAACGCCAAAAACTTCCAGGCCTTCCGTCAGCGCTGCACGGACAACACCACGAATTGCCGCGTTCATGCCCGGCGCATCACCGCCGCTTGTCAACACACCGATTTTCTTAATCATGACTACCTCTGAACTTAGGAATGCAAAATTGAAATCTGTTGCCGGAAGAAACTTATCGACCAACGAATACTGCAAATAGTATATCAATCCCTTCCAGCTGAATTGATTCAGGTCAGACCAAACGGCGGTAATTTATACACAAAATGCTGGCCTGGCTCACTCTTTTACAACGAATTACGAAAGCCCAACATGACCGGGTACAACCGAGCAGGGATCCTGGTGAATGATGACGTCTGAACCAGGAAAACGCTGCAAAATCGCCTGCTCGACCTGCTCAGCAATAACGTGAGCCTGAACCAGTGGCAGGTTGTCTTCCATTTCAATATGAATCTGAATAAAGCGGGTCGGTCCTGACTGCCGCGTTCGAAGATCGTGTGCACCGCTGACGCCGGGCCAGGAGGTCACGATAGAAAAAATTTCATTACGTTCTGAGTCCGGGAGGGCGCGGTCAAGCAGTGATTGCACCGCTTCATACCCCATCCGCAGGGCGCTATATAAAATATAGATACCAATCCCTAACGCAAATAACGCATCGGCGCGATGCCAGCCATACCAGGCCAGACCGAGCGCAATAAGAATAGCCCCATTCATCATAACATCAGATTGATAATGAAGCATATCCGCCCGTACAGCCTGACTTTGCGTTTTGCGAACAACCCAGCGCTGGAACGTTACCAGAACAAGTGTGCATATAAGCGCAACGATCGTCACAACTACACCCACGCCGGGATCGTTCATCGGTGTCGGCGAAACGAGATGCTGAATGCCGGTTAAAAACAGGAACAGCGCAGAGCCGGAAATGAACATGCTTTGCGCCAGCGCGGCCAGCGACTCCGCTTTGCCGTGCCCAAATGTGTGCTCTTCATCCGCTGGCTGCAGCGAGTAACGCACCACCAGCAGGTTGGTCAACGAGGCGGCAATGTCCATCAGCGAGTCCACCAGCGCCGCCAGAATACTGACCGAGCCGGTATACCACCAGGCAAAGATTTTAATCAGTAACAGGCTGGAGGCCATGACGGTCGCCGCAATGGCGGCCCGGCTTACCAGTCTTCCATAGGATTGATTCATAAACGCTCCTGTCATGTCATGCCGCTAGTATAACGGAAGCATGGGGAGTCTAAGGATGAATAAACGGTTAACAGCGCGGATGCGGGGCAAAAAAAACCCCCACATCATGTGGGGGAAGACAGGGATGGTGTCTATGGCAAGGAAAACAGGGTTTACTGGTTACTACGGGTACTGCTATTGCTACTGAAAAACGTCGTTTCTGAGCTTCGCTGCATCCGTGCAACCTCACGCAGCTGGTCCATTCGCTGCTGATGTCTGGCATTCAAAACCGCTTGCTGCTCGGGCGTTAGCAGGTGGAACATCTGGTTGCGGACCTTCGCCAACTCTACCTGGCGGGCAACCTGTTCCTGTGCCATTTTTTCGGCCTGAGCGCGAACAGCGCTTTCGTCAAAATTTTCTGCGGTGACAAGGCGATGCATTGTCTCCATTTCGCTAACATTAACAGGGGGCTGGTCGTGTCGTGCCCTCTGCATCAGATCTCGCATCTGTTGACGCTGATGTTCGGTTAAACTTATGCCGTCAAACATATGGCTTTGGCTGCTGTTCTGCGTTGCGCCCTCTTGTAAGGGACTGTTATCGCTGATGATAGCTTCAGCAGCCTGGCTAAACGCACTGAACGCCAGCGTTGAGGCCATGACGGCAGCGGTAACTTTGCGCATCACTTGCTCCCAAAATCTTTCGTGTCGCGATTCAACGAGAGACAGTCTACGATTCAGGCTGCAAACATGCGTCAGGGGGTGTAAAACAACGTAAAGTCATGGATTAGACAGCCTTGATGTCGTAATTTCTGCCTCGGAGGTATTTAAACAATGAATAAAATCCTGTTAGTTGATGATGACCGAGAGCTCACATCCCTTTTAAAGGAGTTGCTCGACATGGAAGGTTTCAACGTCCTGGTTGCCCATGATGGCGAGCAGGCGCTGAGTCTCCTTGACGACAGCATCGATTTACTTTTGCTTGACGTGATGATGCCGAAGAAAAACGGTATTGATACGTTGAAAGAGCTTCGCCAGACACACCAGACTCCCGTAATCATGCTGACCGCACGCGGCAGCGAACTTGACCGCGTACTCGGCCTTGAGCTGGGCGCGGATGACTATTTACCCAAGCCGTTTAACGACCGTGAACTGGTTGCCCGTATTCGCGCTATCCTGCGTCGTTCCCACTGGAGCGAGCAGCAGCAAAATACCGACAACAGCTCACCCACCCTTGAAGTCGACTCCCTGAGCCTGAACCCGGGCCGTCAGGAAGCAAGCTTTGATGGCCAGACGCTGGAACTGACCGGCACGGAGTTCACCCTGCTGTATCTGCTGGCGCAGCACCTCGGCCAAGTGGTTTCGCGTGAACATCTAAGCCAGGAAGTGCTGGGCAAACGCCTCACCCCGTTTGACCGCGCCATCGACATGCACATCTCTAACCTGCGCCGTAAGCTGCCGGAGCGTAAAGACGGTCACCCATGGTTTAAAACCCTGCGTGGTCGCGGTTATCTGATGGTTTCTGCTTCATGATAGGAAGCTTAACCGCCCGCATCTTCGCCATCTTCTGGCTGACGCTGGCACTGGTTTTAATGCTCGTACTGATGTTGCCAAAACTCGACTCACGCCAGATGACGGAGCTTCTCGACAGCGAGCAACGTCAGGGCGTGATGATCGAGCAGCACGTGGAAGCCGAGCTGGCAAACGATCCGCCGAACGATTTAATGTGGTGGCGCAGGCTGTTTCGCGCTATCGACAAGTGGGCGCCGCCCGGACAACGCCTGCTGCTGGTAACCAGCGAAGGCCGCGTGATTGGGGCCGATCGCAATGAAATGCAGATTATCCGCAACTTCATTGGCCAGGCGGATAACGCCGATCATCCCCAGAAGAAGAAATATGGCCGCGTAGAGATGGTGGGGCCTTTCTCCGTCAGGGACGGAGAGGATAATTATCAGCTCTACCTGATCCGTCCGGCGAGTAACTCCCAGTCTGATTTTATCAACCTGCTGTTTGACCGCCCTCTCCTGCTGCTGATTGTCACCATGCTGGTCAGCTCGCCGCTGCTGTTATGGCTGGCGTGGAGCCTGGCAAAACCGGCGCGTAAGCTGAAAAATGCCGCCGATGAGGTGGCGCAGGGTAACCTGCGACAGCACCCTGAACTGGAAGCAGGTCCGCAGGAGTTCCTTGCCGCCGGAACCAGTTTTAACCAGATGGTGAGCGCGCTCGACCGCATGATGACCGCTCAGCAACGTCTGCTGTCGGATATCTCGCACGAGCTGCGTACCCCGCTTACGCGCTTGCAGCTTGGCACCGCGCTGCTGCGCCGCCGCAGCGGTGAGAGCAAAGAGCTCGAGCGTATTGAAACAGAAGCGCACCGCCTGGACAGCATGATCAACGACCTGCTGGTCATGTCGCGCAATCAGCAGAAAAACGCGCTGGTCAGCGAAACGGTGAAAGCGAATCACCTCTGGCACGAGGTGCTGGACAACGCGGCGTTCGAAGCGGAACAGATGGGTAAATCCTTTACCGTCAACTTCCCGCCGGGCCCGTGGCCGCTGTACGGTAACCCCAACACGCTGGAAAGCGCGCTGGAGAACATCGTGCGTAACGCTCTTCGCTACTCGCATACGAAGATTGAGGTGGCGTTCTCGGTGGATAAAGACGGGATCACCGTCATTGTCGATGATGACGGCCCAGGCGTGAGCCCGGAAGACCGCGAGCAGATTTTCCGTCCGTTCTATCGTACCGATGAGGCGCGCGACCGGGAATCGGGCGGCACGGGACTGGGTCTGGCGATTGTTGAAACCGCCATGCAGCAGCACCGCGGCTGGGTGAAAGCCGACGACAGCCCGCTGGGTGGGCTACGGTTAACGCTTTGGCTACCGTTGTATAAGCGTTCGTAGGTGTTAGTGCCGGGTGGCGGCTTCGCCTTACCCGGCCTACTTTCTGCGGAGGACTATTTCCCCCACAATCTCCGCGAATTATCCTCGATCTTGCTGCTTAAACGCCGCTTCTGCATCGTTCTCGTCCAGCTGGTCGATAGCCCCGCCGCCGACAGCAGGCGGTGATATTGTTCGTCGTCAAACGGCATATGCCAGGCAATAGCGCAGGCGTCATAAACAGACACATCGCTCAGGCGCGACGCCAGCTCAAGCGGCGCGTCCGCTGAAACCTTCCCAGCCAGCACCACGCGATACAGCCAGCCGGTTTTACCCGCTTTTTGCAGCTGGGCCGACATATCCTGAATACCGAAGTGGTAGTTGAGCTTGAAGCACGGCGAGCGCGGCTGCGTCACCTGAATCAGGGCATCGCCCCAGCGGTAGATATCACCGATAAACACGTTCTTTTCGGTGAGCCCTTCGGTGGAGAGATTCTCGCCAAACGCGGGGGCGACGAAGAGATCCGCCTGCTCGGGGAATTCGGTTTTCCAGTGCTGATAGTGTTCACGCGGGTAGTGGCACAGCGCGCGATCGGGCCCGCCGTGGATTTTCTTTTCGGCCTGCTCGTCACCCGCAAGCCCGAGGTCGGTTAACGTCAGCTCACCGTCGACCTGAATTTTGGCGATGGCACTCGGGCGGCTGCCGTCGTACTCCCTTACCTTGCCTGTAAATACATTCACCGGATAATGCATCGCTGCTCCTTTTATGCCCTAAATAATTCGAGTTGCAGGAAGGCGGCAAGAGAGTGAATCCCCAGGAGCTTACTCAGGTAAGTGACTGGGGTGAGCGAACGCAGCCAACGCACCTGCAACTTGAAGTATGACGGGTATACAGATACAAAAAAAGCGAGTCATAAGACTCGCTTCTCACAGGCGTCTATGCAACCTTATTTTTTAGCGGCGAAACGCGCTGCTGCTTCGTCCCAGTTCACCACGTCCCAGAAGGCTTTGATGTAGTCCGGGCGACGGTTCTGGAATTTCAGGTAGTAAGCGTGTTCCCACACGTCCAGGCCCAGGATTGGGAAGCCGGATGCGCCAGAGATTGCTTCACCCATCAGCGGGGAGTCCTGGTTAGCAGTAGACACCACCGCCAGCTTGTCGCCTTTCAGAACCAGCCACGCCCAGCCAGAGCCGAAACGGGTTGCAGCGGCTTTTTCGAATTCCGCTTTGAAGTTGTCAACGGAACCGAAGTCGCGCTCGATAGCCGCTTTCAGGTCGCCCTGCAGGGTGGTACCGGTCTTCAGGCCTTTCCAGAACAGGCTGTGGTTAGCGTGGCCGCCAGCGTTGTTACGCAGAACGGTTTTCTTGTCCGCTGGCAGCTGGTCCAGCTTGGTGATCAGCTCTTCAGCAGACAGGTTAGCGAACTCTGGCAGGCTTTCCAGCGCGGCGTTCGCGTTGTTCACATAGGTCTGGTGGTGTTTAGTGTGATGGATTTCCATCGTCTGCTTGTCGAAATGCGGTTCCAGTGCGTCGTAGGCATACGGCAGGGATGGCAGTGTATAACTCATAATCCTCTCCATTATTGTCGGGCGGCACAGCTGTTAATGCCGCGTAAGCAGTTGGTTCATTATAGTTAATTAAATGATATTGAAAATGATTATCAATGCCGTAGTTTTTATAAGGTTATTCATTTTCCGATTAATCGCGATATTGTGAGTCTGCTCACGTGGTTAACGTGCTGATTGCCATCCAGAACGCATGTGCGGCAACCTTCTGAAGGTCCCCAAACCGCCTAATTTTTACACTCCTCAAGTCGGTGGGAAGCCACTGACGATAAAAACGATGAGGGTGTAAAAATGAATCATGCGATTACGATGGGTATCTTCTGGCATTTGATAGGCGCTGCCAGTGCAGCCTGTTTCTATGCTCCTTTTAAAAAAGTGAGAGGCTGGTCATGGGAAACTATGTGGTCCGTTGGCGGTATCGTGTCCTGGCTGATTTTGCCCTGGACCATTAGCGCCATGCTGCTGCCCGATTTCTGGGACTACTTCTCCTCATTCAGCGCCGCCACCCTGCTGCCGGTGTTCCTGTTCGGCGCGATGTGGGGCGTCGGCAACATCAACTATGGCCTCACCATGCGCTATCTCGGCATGTCGATGGGGATTGGTATCGCGATTGGCATCACGCTGATCGTCGGTACCCTGATGACGCCTATTCTCAACGGCAACTTCGACGTGCTTATTAATACTCAGGGTGGGCGGATGACGCTCCTGGGCGTGCTGGTGGCGGTCATTGGCGTAGGAATTGTGACTCGCGCGGGGCAGTTGAAAGAGCGTAAGCTGGGGATTAAAGCTGAAGATTTTAACCTGAAGAAAGGTCTGCTGCTGGCGGTGATGTGCGGCATTTTCTCGGCCGGCATGTCGTTCGCGATGAACGCCGCCAAACCGATGCACGAAGCGGCTGCCGCGCTGGGCGTCGATCCGCTGTACGTTGCGCTACCAAGCTATGTCGTGATTATGGGTGGCGGCGCGATGGTTAACCTGGGCTTCTGCTTCATTCGTCTGGCAAAAGTAAAAAACCTGTCGGTAAAAACCGATTTCTCGCTGGCAACATCGCTCATCATCACCAATGTGCTGCTCTCCGCTCTGGGCGGCCTGATGTGGTATTTGCAGTTCTTCTTCTACGCCTGGGGCCACGCCAGCATTCCGGCGCAATACGACTATATAAGCTGGATGCTGCACATGAGTTTCTACGTACTTTGCGGCGGGCTGGTTGGGCTGGTGCTGAAAGAGTGGACGAACGCCGGACGTCGTCCGGTTGGCGTACTGAGCCTCGGCTGCGTGGTGATTATTATCGCTGCCAATATCGTCGGCCTCGGCATGGCAAACTGATTACGCCCCCTTTCGACTGCGATGACGCCACTGTATCGGCGTCATCCCCACCTCGCGGTTAAACACCACTGAAAAGTAGTTACTGTCCTCAAAGCCGCAGCGCATCGCCACATCACTGACCATCCACTCCGTATGCTGGAGGAGATATTGTGCATGGCAGATGCGCAGCTGGCGCAGATAGTGGTTCACCGTCATCCCGGTCAGAGTGCGGAAATGCTGGCGCAACGCGCGCTCGCTGCACTGTTCCTGCTCGCAGAATTTCTCCAGTACAAAGTTTTTATTCAGGCTGCCCGCAAGCCGGGTGATGAGCTTATCCAGCAGCGCTTCCTGCGTTGTGGCGCAGGGGTTATCAGTAGCGTAACGATGGCGCTTCAACGTCATCACCAGCTGGGCGAAAAGCAACTCCGCCAGCTGATTAGCAACGGGGTCGTTCTTCTGGCTCTCCTGCTCCAGTTGAGAAATAACCTGCCGTACCTGAGCCATGCCGCTACTGCTTAAGCGCCAGTGCGGAGAACCCTTAGCATCAAGAAAGCCCGGAATGCTCGCGGCCCAGTCCACGTTAAGCTTGAGCCTGTCAGGACAGTAAATAACGTTTTGCAGCACCAGGTCGTTAACCGAGGCGTAGGAGTGTTTATCATCCGCGCGAATGTAGAACAGGTCTCCGCGCGTGATGCGGTAGGGACGGTCGTTGAGGATGTGCAGGCCGTTACCGCGCCAAACCAGCACCAGCTCGCAAAACTCGTGGGTATGTTCGGCAAAGACGTCCTGCGGGTAGCGATCGGCCACCGTGACGGCCTGACTCGCGGAGGCAAAAAAATCATCTTTGCGAAGAATTAACTGAGCAGCCACACCACGACCTCTACGCCGAATAACCTGACACTATTAGCTTTTTTGCGGAAATAAAACGGTGACTGCCCTCGCGTTACTGAAGCATCGCGTCTTTTCCCTGGCGAATATCGCGCGGAGACCAGTTAAATTCCCGGCGAAACAGCGTTGAAAAGTGATTGCTGTCGCCAAAACCGCAGCAATAGGCAATATCCGTGACGCTATCGTCGGTATGACGTAAAAGATGACGCGCTTTGATCAGGCGCAGACGGTTAAGGTAGCGTTGCGGCGTCAGCCCGGTGTGCTGTTTAAGCTGGCGATGCAGGGTGCGCAGAGACAGTGAAAAATCATCCGCAAGCGTTTCCCAGCAGATATCCTCGGCGAAATGATCTTCCAGCCAGGCCAGCAGATGGTTCAGGCGCGCGTTGTTATCTTCCAGCCCTTCCACCAGGCTGCTGCGGCGCAGCAGCACCAGAAGCTGCATAAACAGCAGTTCGCGCGTGGCAATCGCGTGCGTCTCCTGCCCGCCTTCGCTCTTCTCCATCTGGCTCACCAGCTGACGCACCTGCTGCAGGATGGACTGATTCACCCGCCAGTGCGACGGATAGTGTCCGTCTTGCTCCTGGGGCAACAGCTGGCTCAGCCCCGAAAGAAACTGGAACGCGTCCGGGGAACGGTAAAGCACATTCGTCAGATACAGGTTGTCGGTATGTTCATACAGGTGCCTGTCGTGGTCGCGCACGAAGCAAACCGTACCACCGCTGATGGTATAGGGCTGGCCATTGAAAACATGAATACCCGTCCCGCGCTCAACAATCACAATTTCGTGAAAATCATGATGATGCTCCGGAAACGCTGCCTGAGGAAGCCGTGGCTCAATCGTGACAGGCGAACCTCCTGAAGGAAAAAAATCCACGCAGTGCAGTACGGTCATAACGGCTCCCACCAATGAAAAATGTTCTCAAAATAGTAATTAAGGCCTCCCTCACTCACCTTCAATTTTTGGCAGTAAACCTCGCAAAAGCTGTCCATTTTTCAAGAAACAGGGGGAAAGATCGGGAAATGCGCTCAGCGTCACACTGCCTGAGCATCCCGTCACTGCTGGAAACTGTGAACGTCCTCACATTCACCTTTGCTTTCTTGCCAGCGCGAGATTTGGCCTGTCAGTGGCGAGAAGGTGACTTTTTCTTCCCTTTTTTACACTCACCGCTAATGACTTAAGAAAGGACCCGACCATGACTTTTCGCCATTGTGTAGCTGTCGATTTAGGGGCATCCAGCGGCCGCGTAATGCTCGCGAGCTGGGACCGTGAGCAGCACACGCTTTCACTTCGCGAAATGCACCGTTTCGCCAACTGCCTGCAAAAGCAGGACGGTTTTGATACCTGGGATATTGATGCCCTGGAGGCGGAGATCCGTACCGGACTGAACAACGTCTGCAACGACGGCATTCGCATCGACAGCATCGGCATTGATACCTGGGGCGTGGACTACGTTCTGCTTGATAGCCATGGCGAGCGCGTCGGCTTGCCGGTGTCTTATCGCGACAGCCGCACCGACGGCCTGATGGCGCACGCTATCGCCCAGCTTGGCAAGGACAACATCTACGGGCGCAGCGGCATTCAGTTTTTGCCGTTTAACACACTTTATCAGCTGCGTGCTTTGGTCGAGCAACAGCCGGAGCTGGTCGCGGACGTGGCCCATGCTCTGCTGATCCCGGACTACCTGAGCTATCGCCTGACCGGCAACATGAACTGGGAATATACCAACGCCACCACCACGCAGCTGGTCAACATCAACTCGGATAGCTGGGATGAACATCTGCTGGCCTGGACGGGGGCGTCGCCTTCCTGGTTCGGCACACCAACCCACCCGGGTAACGTGATCGGTCACTGGATTTGCCCCCAGGGGAACGCAATCCCTGTCGTTGCCGTCGCCAGCCACGATACCGCCAGCGCGGTAATAGCGTCCCCACTTGCAAGCAAAGACGCGGCTTACCTCTCGTCCGGCACCTGGTCGCTGATGGGCTTTGAGAGCAAAACTCCGTACGCCAGCGATGCCGCGATGGCGGCAAACATTACCAACGAAGGCGGTGCCGAAGGCCGCTACCGCGTACTGAAAAACATCATGGGGCTGTGGCTGCTCCAGCGGGTGCTGAAAGAGCAGAACATTAACGACCTACCCGCGCTTATCGCCGAAACCAAGAAGCTGAAGGCCTGTACGTTCCTGATCAACCCGAACGATGACCGCTTTATCAACCCGGCACACATGAGCGCCGAAATTCAGGCCGCCTGCGTCGAGGTCGGGCAGCCGGTGCCGTCGAGTCCTTCAGAACTGGCGCGCTGCATTTTTGACAGCCTCGCCCTGCTGTATGCCGACATCCTCAGCGAGCTGGCGAGCCTTCGCGGAAAACCGTTCAGTCAGCTGCATATCGTGGGCGGCGGCTGCCAGAACCAGCTGCTGAACCAGCTCTGCGCCGATGCCTGCGGCATCACCGTGGTGGCGGGTCCCGTGGAGGCCTCCACGCTCGGGAATATCGGCATTCAGCTGATGACCCTGGACGAACTTTCCAGCGTTGACGACTTCCGTTCGGTGGTGGCGGCTAACGCCAGCCTGACCACCTTCACCCCCAATCCCTGCCGTGAAATTGCTCGCTTTCGGGCGCAGTTTCAGCAAAACCGACTGACTAAGGAGCTTTGCGCATGACAACTCAATTAGAACAAGCCTGGGGTCTGGCTAAACAGCGTTTCGCCGCCGTCGGCGTGGATGTCGAAGAGGCGCTGTGCCAGCTCGACCGTCTGCCCGTATCCATGCACTGCTGGCAGGGCGATGACGTCGCCGGTTTCGAGAACCCAGGCGGTTCGCTGACGGGTGGTATTCAGGCCACCGGTAACTACCCCGGCAAAGCGCGTAACGCGACCGAACTGCGCGCCGACCTGGAGCTGGCACTGAGCCTGATCCCGGGGCCAAAACGCCTGAACCTGCATGCGATTTACCTCGAATCCGACCAGCCGGTGGCGCGCAACGAAATCAAACCGGAACACTTTAAGAACTGGGTGGAGTGGGCCAAAGCCAACCAGCTGGGGCTGGACTTTAATCCGTCCTGTTTCTCACATCCGCTGAGCGCGGACGGTTTTACCCTCGCCCACGCGGACGACGACATCCGCCAGTTCTGGATCGACCACGTGAAGGCCAGCCGCCGCGTTTCGGCGTATTTCGGCGAACAGCTCGGCACGCCGTCGGTGATGAACATCTGGATCCCGGACGGCATGAAGGATATCACCGTCGACCGTCTGGCCCCGCGCCAGCGCCTGCTGGCCGCGCTGGATGAGGCCATCAGTGAGAAGCTGGACCCGGCGCACCACATCGACGCCGTAGAGAGCAAGCTGTTCGGCATTGGCGCCGAGAGCTACACCGTGGGCTCGAACGAGTTCTACATGGGTTACGCCACCAGCCGCCAGACCGCGCTGTGTCTGGATGCCGGCCACTTCCACCCGACCGAGGTGATCTCCGACAAAATCTCCGCCGCCATGCTCTACGTGCCGCGCCTGCTGCTGCACGTCAGCCGTCCGGTGCGCTGGGACAGCGATCACGTGGTGCTGCTGGATGACGAAACCCAGGCGATTGCCAGCGAAATCATCCGCCATAACCTCTTTGACCGCGTACACATCGGCCTCGACTTCTTCGATGCCTCCATAAACCGCATCGCTGCATGGGTTATCGGCACCCGCAATATGAAGAAAGCCCTGCTGCGCGCGCTGCTGGAGCCTGTCGCCGCGCTGAAACAGCTGGAGGCTAACGGCAACTACACCGCGCGTCTGGCGCTGCTGGAAGAGCAGAAATCCCTGCCGTGGCAGGCCGTGTGGGAGATGTACTGCCAGCGCAACGACGCCCCGGCGGGCAGCCAGTGGCTGGACAACGTGCGGGCATACGAGAACGACGTGTTGAGTCAGCGCGGGTAATTTTGCCCTCACCCTAACCCTCTCCCACAGGGAGAGGGTTCAACCTCACCGCGATAACTGGAAAATGAAGACTATGCAGACCATCACCACTTCCTGGTTCGTCCAGGGCATGATCAAAGCCACCTCCGACGCCTGGCTGAAAGGCTGGGACGAGCGCAACGGCGGCAACCTGACGCTGCGTCTGGACGACGCGGATATTGAACCGTTCGCGGCCGATTTCCACCAGAAGCCGCGCTATATCGCGCTGAGCCAGCCGATGCCGCTGCTCGCCAACACGCCGTTTATCGTCACCGGTTCCGGCAAATTCTTCCGTAACGTCCAGCTCGACCCGGAGGCCAACCTCGGCGTGGTGAAAGTGGACAGCGATGGCGCGGGCTACCACATTCTGTGGGGCCTGACCGACGAGGCGGTGCCCACCTCCGAACTGCCGGCGCACTTCCTCTCCCACTGCGAGCGCATCAGGGCGACTAACGGCAAAGACCGCGCGATCATGCACTGCCACGCCACCAACCTGATCGCCCTGACCTACGTGCTGGAAAACAGCTCTGACTTCATCACCCGCAAGCTGTGGGAAGGCAGCACCGAGTGTCTGGTGGTCTTCCCGGACGGGGTCGGCATTCTGCCGTGGATGGTGCCGGGTACCGACGAAATCGGCCAGGCAACCGCCAAAGATATGCAAAAACATTCGCTGGTGCTGTGGCCGTTCCACGGCGTCTTCGGCAGCGGTCCGACGCTGGATGAAACCTTCGGCCTGATCGACACCGCCGAGAAATCCGCGGAAGTGCTGGTAAAGGTTTATTCCATGGGCGGTATGAAGCAGACCATTACCCGCGAAGAGCTTATTGCGCTCGGCAAGCGCTTCGGCGTAACCCCGATCCGGTCAGCGCTGGAAATATATGCATAAACCCTCGCTGACCGGACGGTACGGGCGATAGTTAAGGAGAATTATCATGAGTTTTATGTTGGCACTTCCAAAAATCAGTCTGCACGGCGCGGGCGCTATTGGCGATATGGTTAACCTGGTGGCGAACAAGCAGTGGGGAAAAGCGCTGATTGTCACCGACGGCCAGCTGGTAAAGCTGGGCCTGCTCGACAGCCTGCTTACCGCGCTGGACGCCCATCAGATGTCGTATCACCTGTTCGATGAGGTGTTCCCGAACCCGACGGAAGCGCTGGTGCAAAAAGGCTATGCAGCCTATCGGGACGCGGAATGTGATTACCTTATCGCCTTCGGCGGCGGTAGCCCGATTGATACCGCCAAAGCCATTAAGATCCTCACCGCCAACCCCGGCCCATCCACCGATTATGCCGGCGTCGGCAAGGTGAAAAACGCGGGCGTGCCGCTGGTGGCGATCAACACCACCGCAGGCACGGCGGCGGAGATGACCAGCAACGCGGTAATCATCGACTCTGCGCGCCAGGTGAAAGAGGTGATCATCGATCCGAATATCATTCCGGATATCGCCGTGGACGATGCCAGCGTGATGCTGGATATTCCGGCCTCCGTGACCGCCGCAACCGGCATGGACGCGTTAACCCACGCCATAGAAGCCTACGTGTCCGTTGGCGCGCACCCGCTGACCGATGCCAACGCGCTGGAGGCAATCCGCCTGATCAACCTCTGGCTGCCGGAAGCGGTCGAAGACGGTCATAATCTTGAGGCGCGCGAGCAGATGGCGTTTGGTCAGTATCTGGCGGGCATGGCGTTTAACAGTGCGGGTCTCGGCCTTGTGCATGCCCTGGCGCACCAGCCGGGCGCGACGCACAACCTGCCGCACGGCGTGTGCAACGCCATCCTGCTGCCGATCGTTGAAAGCTTTAACCGCCCGAACGCAGTTGCCCGCTTCGCCCGCGTGGCGCAGGCGATGGGCGTCGATACTCGCGGCATGAGCGTTGAAGCCGCCAGCATGTCCGCCATTCAGGCGATTCGCGACCTGAGCGCTCGCGTCGGCATCCCTTCCGGCTTCAGCCAGCTCGGCGTGACCAAAGCCGATATTGAAGGCTGGCTGGATAAAGCTCTCGCCGACCCGTGCGCGCCATGCAATCCGCGCACCGCCAGCCGCAACGAGGTTCGCGAGCTGTATCTGGAGGCATTATGATCCGCAAAGCCTTTGTTATGCAGGTTAACCAGGACGCGCATAAGGAGTACGCGCATCGCCACAACCCCATCTGGCCCGAGCTGGAAGCGGTACTGAAAGACCACGGTGCGCACCGCTACGCCATCTATCTCGACAGAGAACGCAGCCTGCTCTTTGCCACCGTGGAGATTGATTCGGAGGAGCGCTGGAACGCGGTCGCGACTACTGACGTCTGCCAGCGCTGGTGGAAACACATGCGTGATGTAATGCCGTCGAACCCGGACAACAGCCCGGTGAGTACCGGGCTGGAAGAGGTGTTTTACCTGGACTGACCGGTTAACGCTGCCGCACCCGCGGCAGCGGCTATCTCCTGCCTGCTGCTCAGCGTAAACGCCGACACTACCGTAATCGCCAGCACGAAACAGCCCAGCATCAGATACGTCTCCTGGAAGCCGATCCGGTCATACATATTCCCGGCAAAAGCGGAGAGGAAAATGGCCGCCGACTGCTTGGCGAACTGGAAGCCGATCAGATAGATAGTCGCTGACAGTCGGGTATCAAACACCCCGGTGATGTACTTGAATGCCCCCACCAGCAGGAACGGCACCTCCAGCGCGTGCAGCATCTTCAGGGCAATCACCTCCACGGCGGTGGTGGCGAACGATGAACCGATAATGCGCGTCGCCATAATCACCCCGGCGATCAGCAGCGTATTCTTCGCGCCGATGCGGTTAATGATCCACGGCGAGCAGAACATAATGATGGCATTACAGATTTCCCCCGCAGTCGTTGCGAAACCAAAGGCGCGGGTCCCTTCCTGCGGCGTGGCGAAGAAGGTTTTAAAGAAGGTGGCAAACTGCTGGTCGAAAACGTCATACACGCAGGCCACGCCAATCACATAGAGAATAAACATCCACATTCTGCGCTGGCGGAACAGGTTGAACACGGTTTTGGCGGTGATTTGCGGCTGGTTCGCGCCCAGTGCATCCATGACCTGCGCCGTCTGGTTGGGCTTTGGCTTCGCCACCACCAACAACAGCATCAGCAGCAATGCCGCTCCCGATCCCATCCAGAAAACATACGACGGATCGATGCCGAACAGGATGCCGCCCGTTGAGGCGCACAAGCCCCAGCCGAGGCAGCCAAACATCCGCGCCTTGCCGTACTCAAAGAAGCTGTTGCGGCTCACGCGCTCAATGTAGGCCTCAATTGCCCCCGAGCCCGCCGAAAAGACAAAGCCGATATACAGGCCACCGCTCAGCGCGCCCAGCCAGATGTTGGCTTTCAGCAACGGCGCAAAGACGTAGAGGAAGAAAGGGGCAAACAGGAACAGCAGCACGGAGATGATCCACAGAAGGTGTTTTTTCAGCCCCAGCTTGTCCGAAATAACGCCCAGTAGCGGCTGGAACGCGATGGCCGACAGCGAGATGCAGGAGAAGACAATCCCGGTATGGGTTTTATTCAGGCCGATGATGTCCGACAGCCAAATCGGCAGGAACGGAAAGCAGGTGGCCATGATGAAGAAGTAGAGAAAGAAGAACAGCCCGAAGATCCAGAAGTTAGGGTTGTCTTTGTGGGTACAGGTTGTTGTGTTCATTATTTTTATCCTCAACGGAGGGCCGGCTGCCCGGCCCGTCACCCTTACACGCGTTCAACGCCAATCAGAATGGCGGTTTCCGGATCCAGAATCGGCAGCGCAATGCCCGCCTGCAT
>NZ_QFXN01000273.1:0-38706 GCF_003144775.1 Enterobacter sp. CGMCC 5087
TTTCCATCCACGCTGGCAGCTTGCGCATGGTGTGCCCTCCCTCGCCCGTAATCTGAATATTCGGGTGATCGAGCAGCATGACGCGGTACCGCGCGCTGGCCTCCAGCCCAGCCATGCGCAGCGGCATCATTAGGCTGTAGTCCGGCATCGCGAGCTGGCTGACCATAAACAGCCCCTGTGCCTTATCTTCGCTTACAATACCCTGCGCCAGCGTGGTGGCGTCCGGCATATCAATTCGCCACTGGGTGCCGCGATGAATGACATCCCGCCACTGCTTGTGCAGCGCGGCGTAATGGCGATAGCCTTCGCGCTCCTGTGCGTCCACGGTGAGCGGATCCAGCTCCAGCCCCATATGGCCAAACAGGGCCGTCAGCCCGCGGAAGGCGATGCCGTGCTGGCGGAAGGTAGCGTGGCATTGATGATGACCGATATGCGCGCCCATCACCTCCGGCGGGAAGAAGTAGCTCATGCCGCGCTGGATGGTGCTGCGCTCCAGCGCGTCGTTGTTGTCAGACGCCCAGAAGCGGTGGCTGCGGGTCAGTACCTCATAATCAATGCGACCGCCGCCGGAGGAGCAGGATTCAAACTCAATGTGCGGGAAGCGCTCACCCAGCACGTCCAGCAGGCGGTAAAACTGACGGGTCTGGGTATCGGCGGCGGCTTTACCGTTGTGTCCAGGCTGCACCAGCTCGCGGTTCATGTCCCACTTTACGTAGTCGACCGCATGCTCGCCCAGCAGCCAGCTCATGCGCTCCACCAGGTAAGCAAAGGCCTCCGGGATGTTGAGATTGAGCACCAGCTGGTGTCGTCCGGTCGCCCGGGGATAGCCCGGCAGCGCCAGTACCCAGTCAGGATGCGCGCGGTACAAATCTGAATCCGGGTTGATCATCTCCGGCTCAACCCAAATGCCAAACTCCATGCCGAGCCGTTTGACGTGGTCGATCACCGGCGTCAGGCCGTTCGGGTATTTTTTCTCGTCCAGATACCAGTCACCCAGCGCGGCATGGTCGTCATTGCGGCCTTTGAACCAGCCGTCATCGATGATGAAGCGCTCCACGCCCAGCGCGGCAGCCTCGTCGGCCATGCGCTTGATGTAATCCGGATCGTGGTTGAAGTAGATCCCTTCCCAGGTATTGAGGTGCACCGGGCGCGGTTTGTTTTCCGGGAAGCGGATGACGTTGTTGCGCAGGTAGCGGTGGAACGGCTGGCTCATGCCGTTCAGGCCCTGCGTGGAGTAGCTGGCATACAGGCGCGGCGTCCAGAGCGTATCGCCCTCCTCAACCGCCATTTCACCCGGCAGGTAGAGCGCTTCGGCCTGGAGATAGCGACGACCGTCGGTTTTCGCTTCCGCGCGCAGGCGGTGATTACCGCTCCAGCCCAGATGCACGCCCCAGACGTCACCCTGCATTTCGCTGAACGACGGCGTACCGGCAATTAGCGCCGGGAAGTGCTCGTGGGAGGTTTTACCCCGACGGTTTTCAATCACGAAGCTGTCGTGTTCAAGCTTAACGCGGTGCGGCTGAAACTCCCTGATCCAGCGACCGTGGAAGGCCATCACCTCCTGTGCGCGCTCGGCCACCGGCAGCGTGACGGCGAAACGGTCAACCTGCCAGGGGATCGCTTTCAGGTTCGTTAAACCGTGACGAACCACCAGCACGCCGCTGGCATCCAGCACCAGCTCGCTGGTCAGGCGCAAGCCCGCATGCTCATCTTCGGCGGTAATCGTCAGGGTGTTTACGTCCTGCTGCACCTGCGTGGTTTTGAACACCGGGGAACCGTCCAGCCCCTGGCGATGCCCCTCAATGCCAGGCGAACCAAACAGACCATGTCCCAGCTCGGCCATCAGCGTGACCGGGGAGTCGACGTCAAGCCTGCCGTTGGCAACAGGACGCGCGAGCGTAGCAACATCCTGCGGCGAAAAGTGCTGAAGGTGAGGCCCCCAGTAGAGAATTTCGGCGAACGGATGGGTTTTGATCACCACGTCTACCGTCGTGGTTTCGAGTCGTAAAACGGGATCTTGCATCAGATATCTCCTGTCATCGGGATGATCTGAGTGTTGATCCGAAACGTTTCGGATACAAACCAAAACGTTTCGGTTCTGTGATCGGGTTTAAAATTTTGCGGTATTTAGGCCGTCTGGCCCGGAGAGAATTCAGGCTGCCAGAGCACCTGAAGCTGTTCAATATCGTCGCCGTTAATCAGCTGGCGCACCATATCGGCAATCTGTTTCCCGACGCCCTGGCGGGTGGACTGGATCACCGACGCCACCTCAATATCAACGATGCTGTCCTGCGGAAGGCCGTCATAAACCACCAGCGAGACGGCGTTGTCCCCGGATAAACGCCCCATCTGCGCCAGCGCCATCGCCGCGCCGTCGCCGTGGGTGTTGCAGTCGGTGATGATGGCCGTGGGCGGCTGCGGCAGGGCAAGTAGCTCTTTCGTGGTGGCATACCCGACGCGGCGCGAAGGCGGCATGGCGCGCAGCCATTCGCTGGAAAGCCCGGCTTCCCGCAGGGCGTCGAGATAACCCTGACGGCGCTGTGTGATAAACGCCTGATTGTTGCTTTCGCCAAGTAGCGCGATACGCTGATGGCCCTTCTCGATCAGCCAGCGGGTCGCCTGCCAGGTACCGGCATAGTTATCGAAGTCAAACCACGCGTACGGCTGCGGGAGGTGGCTGCGCCCAAGTGCCAGGAAAGGAAAACCGGCGGCCTGAAGCTGCACAAGACGCGGATCGTGATCCAGCGTGTGCGCCACGATCAGCGCGTCGACGCGTCGGCTTTGCACCATGCGCATATAGCTGTGCTTATCCGCCAGATCGTCGTCGGCGATGAGCAATAAGTCGATCTCATGTCGCGCCAGTTCATGGCTAATTTCGCCGACCATGTCCATAAATACGCTGTTATTGAGCGGAACAGGATGTACGGGAAACACCAGCCCGACGGCGTCAATTTTGCCCATCTTCAGGCGGCGGGCAAAGGTGTTTGGTCGGTAACCACGGCGCTGAGCCTCTGCTTCCACGCGTGCGCGCGTCTCGGCGGAGACGTCGTCATATCCGTTGAGGGCGCGGCTGACGGTGGTGACTGACAGCCCCAGTTCTTTAGCAATGGCTTTAAGCGACATGAGTTTCCGTATCTCTGTTAGTTTTGTTCCGCCACCAGCAGCGCGTGCGTATCCGGCTCCAGCGCCTTAAAGATATGCGGCAGGTCGGCGGGATAACAGATGTAATCTCCCGGGCCGAGTTCTTCCGCCGCGTCGATCAGGCCGACTAACGCGCGCCCCTGCGTCACAATAATATGTTCAACGGACCCCGGCGGATGCGGCTGGGAAATGCGGTCTGCGCCCGGCTGGGTAAGCAGGAGGTATACGTCGCGTCGCGCGCCCGGCGGACATGCCGCCAGCAGTATCGCCTCGTAGTTGGCCTGTCCGGCAACGACCTTCGTACCTTCACCACGACGGATCACCTGAGTGGTAGGCTGCTGCGGTTCAAGCAGGCGGGCGAAAGGAATATCCAGTGCCACGCAAAGCGACCACAGCGTTTCGAGGCTCGGGTTACCGTTGCCTGATTCAAGCTGAGAAAGCGTGGATTTTGCGATCCCGGCACGGCGAGCGATTTCCGCCAGTGAAAGCCCGGTTCGCAGGCGTTCTCGCACCAGGCTTTTGGCGATTACGCTGATTGGCTGCGTCATAAAACGGCCTCTTTGCTCTTTAAATCGAACGAATCGTTCATCTTGAAAAACACTCCTGTTGCGTTCATTATAATGGATACCCGTTCGATATGGCTAAAAATGTATGAAGCATCATCTCTCTTGCCTGAAAGGCGACACCATAAAAGCAATCATCCTGGTCTGCCTCGCGGTCGGCGTGGTCGGGATGTCATACGGCTCCCTGGCGATGGCCTACGGTTTCCCGGTCTGGGTACCGTTTGTACTCTCCATCACCGTACTCGCGGGCGCGTCAGAGTTTATGTTTATTGGCATCGTAGCAAGCGGCGGTAACCCGCTGGCGGCCGCAGCCGCGGGGTTGCTGGTGAACGCGCGGCACGTGCCGTTTGGCGTGACGGTGCGTGAGCTGGTCGGCAAACGTGGCCTGAGCCTGTTGGGCTGCCACATCATGAATGACGAAAGCGTGGTGTTTGGCCTGTCGCAAAAAACGCCCGAACAGCGCAAAGCGGCGTACTGGCTATGTGGTTTAGGCGTGGCGATTGTCTGGCCGCTGGGGGCCCTGCTGGGCGCCATGGTCGGAAAGCTGCTGCCGGATCCGGAAACCATTGGCCTGGATGCGGTATTCCCGGCCATATTGCTGGCGCTGGTGGTTCCCGCGTTTAAAAACCGTACCACGCTGATCCGCGCCTGCAGCGGCGCCGCGCTTTCACTGGCCGCCGTGCCGTTTGCCCCGGTGGGATTACCGGTGCTGCTCTCCTTACTGGGTCTCGCTGCGAGGAAAAAATAATGGGAAATATGACGTTTTTTATTCTCGGTATCGCCATTTTGTCTGCGGGAACGTATCTGATGCGTCTTGGCGGGGCAAAACTGGGCAGCAGGCTGGCATTGTCAGAACGTTCACAGGCGCTGCTGTCAGATGCGGCAACGGTATTGCTGTTTTCCGTGGCGCTGGCGACCACGTTTTATGAAGGTGACCACTTTGCCGGAATGGCGCGCGTGCTGGGCGTGGCGTTTGCGGTATTTCTGGCCTGGCGAAAGGTGCCGTTAATTGTGGTGATCGTGGCGGCGGCAGTGGTAACCGCGCTGCTGCGCGTGGCGGGCATAAACTAAAAAAGCGCCCCGGGGGCGCTCTTTCGACGGTGTGACAGCTTATTTAGTCAGTTCAGCAGTCATGTGTACGCGGTTACCTGAGAACGCCTGGGTAATTTTGTAAGATGACGCGCCGGCTTCCTGAGCCTGAGCCGCGATTTTCGCTTCTGCGCCGTCAATGGTTGACGCGGTTGCGGTCACGGTCTGAGCAGCGAAAGAACCGAAAGAAGTAGCCAGAGCGATTACAGCGACAAAAGTTTTGATGCTTTTCATAATATAAACCCTTTCATTAAGTTGTTTAGGTAAGGCACCGTGCCTTGATGAGATAAATACTAGACCTCATCATGAACAACTAAAAGCGGAAGGATTTGCTATTATCATTCAAAATTATTGATCAACTATTAATCGCTGAGGATGGGTATAAACGGTCGCCCTTCCCGGCTTGCAGAAGCCCACCAGCGTCAGGTTGCAGCGCTCCGCCACCTCCACCGCCAGCGTGGTCGCTGCCGACACCGCGAACAGAATTTCCACACCGCACATCGCCGATTTTTGCACCATCTCATAGCTGGCGCGGCTGGAAACGAGTGCCGCCCCCAGCCTCCAGACATCACTTTCACGCGCACGGCGACCGAGCAGCTTGTCCAGCGCCACGTGGCGGCCCACGTCCTCGTGGCCCCCGGCAATATCGCCCGACGGCAACACCCATGCCGCCGCGTGCGTGCAGCCGCTCAGCTGGCCGATGGGCTGTACATCGTTCAGGTGCTTGAGCGCATGGTCGAGGTGCGCCAGATCAAAGGTCTGAGTAAACGGCAGTGGCGCAACGGGTTTACCAATATCATTGAGCTGCTCAACGCCACAAACGCCGCAGCCGGTACGCCCGGCCAGCGCGCGGCGGCGCTCTTTCAGCCCCATAAAGCGGCGGCTGGAGAGTTCGATTTGCACTTCAAGGCCGTTGCAAGCTTGCACCACGTCCATGCCGTAGATCTCCTGCGGATGGTCAATGATGCCTTCCGAGAGGGAAAAACCGATGGCGAACAGCTCGAGATCTTTCGGCGAAGCCATCATCACCACATGGGAGATGCCGTTGTAAACGAGCGCAACGGGCACCTCTTCCGCCAGAAAATCCGGCGTGGCATGGGTAATGTGGGGCGGTCTGTGTACCGACAGTTCCACAATGCCCGCAGGCAGGGGTGACGAGTGGGGAGCACGGTTTTGTTTAGACACAGCGGTATTCCTGAACAACCACGGAGGTGAGCCTGCTATTGCATCACAAACAACAGGGCTTACGCATAGTATGGATCAACTTTTCAGCATCAAGTTTACCTACTCACTTGTGAGAGGTACAACAAAACGCATGCTACACCCCTTTAACATGCGGGGTTAATAATGTGATTAATATCACACTTTATAGTCAACAGGGTGATAATACGTTCACTTTGTATTAACGCCATTAGAACAGCTGTACCGACATTGTGGTATTCTGATGATATCCCTCGTGGAATTGAGGGATTAACGCAAATTTTTCTCCTTTGCGGTCAATTCTCAACCGCGAAGTTAAAACTACATATGTAAGCAATGTCGAAACAAGGAGTGACCCATGCAGGTCAGCAGAAGGCAGTTCTTTAAGATCTGCGCTGGCGGTATGGCAGGCACCACGGCAGCGGCACTGGGCTTTGCGCCCGGCGTAGCGCTGGCGGAAACGCGGCAGTATAAACTGCTGCGCACCCGTGAAACCCGTAATACCTGTACGTACTGCTCTGTCGGTTGCGGGCTGTTGATGTATAGCCTCGGCGACGGTGCTAAAAACGCCAAAGCGTCTATTTTCCATATCGAAGGCGACCCGGATCATCCGGTCAACCGCGGCGCATTGTGCCCGAAAGGGGCCGGTCTGGTGGACTTTATCCACTCCGAAAGCCGCCTCAAGTTCCCGGAATATCGCGCGCCAGGCTCCGACAAATGGCAGCAAATCAGCTGGGAAGAGGCGTTCGACCGCATCGCAAAACACATTAAAGAAGACCGCGATGCCAACTTTGTTGAGAAGAACGCCGACGGCGTTACGGTCAACCGCTGGCTCTCCACCGGGATGCTGTGTGCCTCTGCTTCCAGCAACGAAACCGGTTATTTAACCCAGAAATTTACGCGCGCACTCGGTATGCTCGCGGTCGACAACCAGGCGCGTGTCTGACACGGACCAACGGTAGCAAGTCTTGCTCCAACATTTGGTCGCGGTGCGATGACCAACCACTGGGTCGACATCAAGAACGCCAACCTCATTGTGGTGATGGGCGGTAACGCCGCTGAAGCGCACCCTGTCGGGTTCCGCTGGGCGATGGAAGCCAAAATCCACAACAGTGCGAAACTGATTGTGATCGATCCCCGCTTTACGCGAACTGCGTCAGTGGCGGATTTCTACACCCCTATTCGTTCAGGTACTGACATCACTTTCCTGTCAGGCGTATTGCTGTACCTGATGACCAACGAAAAATATAACCGCGAATACACCGAAGCCTATACCAACGCCAGCCTGATCGTGCGTGAGGATTACCACTTCGAAGATGGCCTGTTCAGCGGTTACGACGCCGAAAAACGCAAATACGACAAAACCAGCTGGAACTACGAGCTGGATGAAAAAGGCTTTGCGAAGCGCGACACCACCCTGCAACATCCGCGCTGCGTGTGGAACCTGCTGAAAGAGCACGTTTCTCGCTACACGCCGGAGGTTGTCGAAAACATCTGCGGTACGCCAAAGGCGGACTTCCTGAAGGTGTGCGAGCTTATCGCCGAGACCAGCGCGAAGGACAAAACCGCGTCGTTCCTGTACGCCCTCGGCTGGACGCAGCACTCCATCGGCGCGCAGAACATCCGTACCATGGCGATGGTTCAGCTCCTGCTCGGCAACATGGGGATGGCAGGCGGCGGCGTGAACGCCCTGCGCGGTCACTCCAACATTCAGGGGCTGACCGACCTCGGCCTGCTGTCTCAAAGCCTGCCGGGTTACATGAACCTGCCAAGCGAGAAACAGACCGATCTGCAAACCTACCTGACGGCCAGCACGCCTAAACCGCTGCTCGAAGGCCAGGTAAACTACTGGGGCAACTATCCGAAGTTCTTCGTCTCAATGATGAAAGCCTTCTTCGGCGACAAAGCGACGGCTGAAAACAGCTGGGGCTTTGACTGGCTGCCGAAGTGGGACAAGGGTTACGACGTTCTGCAGTATTTCGAGATGATGCATCAGGGCAAAGTGAACGGCTATCTGTGCCAGGGCTTTAACCCGGTTGCCTCGTTCCCGAACAAGAACAAGGTTGTTGAGTCTTTGTCGAAGCTGAAGTTCCTGGTGACGATTGACCCGCTCAATACCGAGACCTCAACCTTCTGGCAGAACCACGGTGAATCGAACGACGTCGATCCGTCGAAGATTCAGACCGAAGTGTTCCGTCTGCCGTCGACCTGCTTCGCGGAAGAGAACGGTTCTATCGTCAACTCCGGACGCTGGCTGCAGTGGCACTGGAAAGGCGCGGACGCCCCGGGCATCGCCATGAACGACGGCGAGATCCTGGCCGGTATCTTCTTACGCCTGCGTAAGATGTATGCGGAAGAAGGTGGCGCGAACCCGGAACCGGTGCTGAACATGACCTGGAACTACTCGACGCCGGAAAACCCAGCGCCGGAAGAAGTGGCGATGGAGAGCAACGGTAAGGCGCTGGCGGACGTTATCGACCCGGCCACCGGTACCGTGCTGGCGAAGAAAGGCGATCAGCTCAGCACCTTCGCGCACCTGCGCGATGACGGTACCACGTCAAGCGGCTGCTGGATCTTCGCCGGTAGCTGGACGCCAAAAGGCAACCAGATGGCCAACCGCGATAACGCCGACCCGTCGGGCCTTGGCAATACGCTGGGCTGGGCATGGGCGTGGCCGCTCAACCGCCGCATCCTCTATAACCGCGCGTCCGCTGACCCGCAGGGCAACCCGTGGGATCCGAAGCGTCAGCTTCTGAAGTGGGACGGTGCGAAATGGGGCGGCGTGGATATTCCGGACTACAGCACTGCCGCACCGGGCAGCGACGTTGGGCCATTTATCATGCAGCCTGAAGGGATGGGACGTCTGTTTGCTATCGATAAGATGGCGGAAGGTCCGTTCCCGGAACACTACGAGCCCTTTGAGACGCCGCTGGGTACCAACCCGCTGCACCCGAACGTGGTCTCTAACCCGGCAGCCCGTATCTTTAAGGGCGATTTCGAAGCGCTGGGTAAAAAGGACAAGTTCCCGTACGTGGGTACCACCTACCGTCTGACCGAGCACTTCCACTACTGGACCAAGCACGCGCTGCTTAACGCCATCGCGCAGCCGGAACAGTTCGTGGAGATCGGCGAGAAGCTGGCGGGCAAGCTCGGCATCGCCCATGGCGATACCGTGAAGGTCTCCTCTAATCGCGGCTATATCAAGGCCAAGGCGGTTGTGACCAAGCGTATTCGCACGCTGAACGTTCACGGTCAGCAGGTGGATACCATCGGTATTCCGATCCACTGGGGCTATGAGGGCGTGGCGAAGAAAGGGTTCATTGCGAATACCCTGACGCCGTTCGTCGGCGATGCGAACACGCAGACGCCGGAGTTTAAGGCCTTCCTCGTGAACGTGGAAAAGGTGTAACGGAGACGACTTATGGCTTATCAATCTCAAGACATTATCCGTCGTTCCGCGACTAACGGTTTCACGCCCGCGCCTCAGGCGCGGGACCACCAGCAGGAAGTGGCGAAGCTTATCGACGTAACCACCTGTATCGGCTGCAAAGCCTGTCAGGTGGCGTGTTCAGAGTGGAACGACCTGCGTGACGAAGTGGGTCACAACGTCGGGGTGTATGACAACCCGGCGGACCTGACCGCCAAGTCATGGACGGTGATGCGTTTCTCGGAAGTTGAGCAGAACGACAAACTGGAATGGCTTATCCGCAAAGACGGCTGTATGCACTGTGCGGATCCTGGCTGCCTTAAGGCATGTCCGTCAGAAGGGGCTATCATTCAGTATGCCAACGGCATCGTCGACTTCCAGTCCGAACAGTGCATCGGCTGCGGCTACTGCATCGCGGGCTGTCCGTTCGACGTACCGCGCCTGAACCCTGAAGACAACCGCGTCTACAAATGCACGCTGTGCGTTGACCGCGTCACCGTCGGCCAGGAGCCAGCGTGCGTGAAGACCTGCCCAACCGGCGCTATCCACTTTGGCTCCAAAGAGGATATGAAAACGCTGGCAGCAGAGCGCGTGGGCGAGCTGAAAACCCGTGGTTACGACAACGCAGGCCTGTACGATCCGGCCGGAGTTGGCGGTACGCACGTGATGTATGTGCTGCACCACGCCGACAAGCCGAATCTGTACCACGGCCTGCCGGAGAACCCGGAAATCAGCGCCACCGTGAAGTTCTGGAAAGGCATCTGGAAACCGCTGGCAGCGGTCGGTTTTGCTGCCACCTTCGCAGCGAGCATCTTCCACTACGTCGGCGTTGGTCCGAACCGCGCGGAAGAGGAAGACGACAACCTGCATGAAGAGAAAGACGAGGTGCGCAAATGAGAAAACGTGACACCATCGTGCGCTACACCGCGCCGGAACGCATCAACCACTGGGTCACCGCCTTCTGCTTCATGCTGGCGGCGATAAGCGGGCTGGGGTTCTTCTTCCCGTCCTTCAACTGGCTGATGCAGATCATGGGAACACCACAGCTGGCGCGCATCCTGCACCCGTTTGTGGGCGTCATTATGTTCGCGTCGTTCATCATCATGTTTTTCCGCTACTGGCACCATAACCTAATCAATCGGGATGATATCTTTTGGGCGAAGAATATTCGTAAGATCGTCGTCAACGAGGAAGTGGGTGACACCGGGCGTTATAACTTCGGCCAGAAATGCGTATTCTGGGCGGCGATTATCTTCCTGGTCCTGTTGCTGGTGAGCGGCGTGATCATCTGGCGTCCGTACTTTGCGCCTGCTTTCTCAATCCCGGTGATCCGATTCGCGCTGATGCTGCATTCATTTGCCGCAGTGACGTTAATTGTGGTTATCATGGTGCATATCTACGCCGCCCTTTGGGTGAAAGGCACCATTACCGCGATGGTGGAAGGCTGGGTAACCAGTACGTGGGCGAAGAAACATCACCCGCGCTGGTACCGTGAAGTCCGCCAGAAACAGGAAAAGTCATCTGAATGAGTATTCGCATAATCCCGCAAGATGAGCTGGGGTCGAGCGAGAAACGCACGGCGGATTATATTCCGCCGTTGTTATTCCCCAGACTCAAGAACCTCTACAACCGCCGCGCAGAGCGTCTGCGCGAGCTGGCAGAGAACAACCCGCTGGGCGATTTTCTGCGTTTTGCCGCGCTGGTCGCCCATGCGCAGGAAGTGGTGCTGTACGACCACCCGCTGCAAATGGATCTGACCGCGCGTATCAAAGAAGCCAACGCGCAGGGCAAGCCGCCGCTGGACATTCACGTCCTGCCGCGCGACAAGCACTGGCAAAAGCTGCTGCATTCGCTGATTGCCGAGCTGAAGCCGGAGATGAGCGGTACCGCGCTGGCGGTTATTGAGAATCTGGAAAAAGCCTCTGACCTGGAGCTGGAAGAGATGGCGAGCGCGCTGTTTGCCTCCGACTTTGCTCTGGTGAGCAGCGATAAGGCGCCGTTTATCTGG
Source organism: Enterobacter sp. CGMCC 5087 (assembly GCF_003144775.1). Taxonomy (NCBI): domain Bacteria; kingdom Pseudomonadati; phylum Pseudomonadota; class Gammaproteobacteria; order Enterobacterales; family Enterobacteriaceae; genus Enterobacter; species Enterobacter sp. CGMCC 5087. The sequence continues at coordinate 11,429 of NZ_QFXN01000273.1, forward strand.
GCTGCGCTGTCGCTTTACTGGGCGCAAATGGCAAGCCTGATCCCCGGTAAAGCCCGCGCCGAATACGGCGAGGCGCGCCAGTTCTGCCCGGTCTGCGGCTCCATGCCGGTATCGAGCATGGTGCAAATCGGCACGACTCAGGGGCTGCGCTACCTGCACTGCAACCTGTGTGAAACCGAGTGGCACGTGGTGCGCATCAAGTGCAGCAACTGCGAGCAGACCCGCGATCTGAACTACTGGTCGCTGGAAAATGAAGACGCGGCGGTGAAAGCCGAAAGCTGCGGCGACTGCGGCACCTACCTGAAGATTCTCTATCAGGAAAAGGACCCGAAAGTCGAAGCGGTGGCCGACGATCTCGCCTCGCTGATTCTGGACGCTAAGATGGAGCAGGAGGGCTTTGCCCGCAGCTCGATCAACCCGTTCCTGTTCCCGGGTGAAGGGGAGTAATTCCCTCTGACAGTGCCGGGCGGCGTAAGCTTGCCCGGCCTACAGTTGGTGAGGTGAAACGACTCCAGTAATGCCCGAATAGTCTTTCGTGCTTGAGATTATCCAGCCGTAGAATCACGACATCAGATAAACCGATAAGTATTCTGCCCATATCAGGGCCCGCCAAAGAACTCATATCCCCCCTGACTATTTCATCCCTGATTAATTTCCAGACAAGGCATGCGCTTTACAGGTGTGGCTGAAGCAGATAATAAAAACATGACTCACCTTTGCGGGCCGCTTTCCGGTTTTTTGTCCTCGACAATATTCTTGTTTTCTTTTGAATTAAACCAGGTTATAAAACTGTATATCCATACAGTTAAAGGGAATTTTCATGGCACTGGAACAGGGTATTGCGCAGCTGGTTCAGGGGTTTATCGCTGCAGGCCGGCCTTCGTCACGTCGACAGACCATTGAGGTACGACGAGCAGGGTACATTGCCAGCACGGGGCTTGCCGGGAAGACAGAAACGCGCGTTCAGGTGGAGACGCTAGTGCTTGAGGGCCTTACCATTCGTGTATTTTCACCTCTTGATGCCTCTGAAATATTGCCTGCTGCCATCTACTATCACGGCGGATGCTTTATCAGCGGCGGCTTTGATACCCATGACAACCAACTCCGTCAGTTAGCCTGCTACGGCAATTGCCGGGTGATCGCCGTTCAGTACAGGTTAGCGCCGGAGCATACCTTCCCCGCCGCACATGACGATGCGGAAAGAGGTGCAGATCTGGTCTGGCAATATGCGGACAAACTGGGCGTGGATAAAAACCGGATTACACTTTGCGGAGACAGCGCGGGGGGACATCTTGCGCTGGTAACGGCGCTGCGGCTTAAGGCTAAAGGGCTCTGGCAGCCTGTACAGCTTATTCTTATCTACCCCATGCTCGACGCCACGGCCAGTTTTGAAAGCTACGCCCTTAATGGCACGGATTATATTATCACCCGCGATACCCTGCTCAGCGGGTATGAAATGTATCTCGCAGAGACTGACCGCCAGCATCCGGAAACCAGCCCGCTGTGGCGCGATGATTTCTACGGACTCCCGCCAGTGCACATCATTACCGCAGAGTACGATCCGCTGTGCGATGAGGGAGAAATGTTGTATCAGCATCTGACTGAGCAGGGTGTGAAATGTACTGCTCAGCGCTGGCTGGGCGTCATCCATGGCTTCTTTCAGCTTGGCGGCGTCAGCCAATCAGCGCGAGATGTTATGCGGGATATCGCCGGGCGTATTCAGCACGCCCGGGGAGCGTAAACAGGAGATTACTCCTCCTCGTTCCCGCCCTCTTCATACGCGCCAAAAGGCTTCGCCGGAAGAACAATGTAGGTGCCTTCAAACACCGCGCCCGGCGTTTTATCGCCAAACAGTTCGACCTGCATTTGTACGCGCGCCTTGCGACCGCGTGCCAGACGGTCAAGATCGCCACCCAGTGACCCCAGATCGGCCACGGCACTCGGCTTGCCGCTTATCGGTGCGCTATAGCGAATGTGGGCATCGGCGAGAATGATCGTGCCCCCCAGATGACGCTCGCGAAGCATTAGCCAGATGAGACCCCACCCGGTGAGCGTCGCGAGGGAAAACAGACTTCCGGCAAACAGGGTGTGGTGTGGGTTCTGATTACCGGTTTCCGGCATGGTGGTAATAAATTTTTGTCCGGTGTACTGCTGAATGCGCACGCCCATTTTTTCGCTGAGCGGAATGTGCTGATACCAGGCCTGCTGCAGCTGTCCACACCAGTCGGCGCGATGAAGAATATCATCCAGCGTGGCGATGGGTTTGATCATCAAAAAATGACGAATCGGCGTGGTTTGCGGGGTTGTGATTTCCCCTTGATTCACAAAGCCGAGCTTGGCGAAAAATTCTACGGCATCTTCTCGGGCGCTACAGGTAACGCGCTTAACGCCTTCCTGACGGGCGACGGACTCAAGGGTCATCGCCATTAGCGTTCCCAGACCTTTGTCCTGAACGGAGGGATGAACCGCCATAAAGCGAATCGACGCTTCGTTATCGGCGTTGATATACAAGCGCCCGACGGCGACGAGGTTACCCTCTTCGTCCATCACCATCTGATGGTGGGCCATCGCATCCCAGGCGTCGCGTTCAGATCCTTTTGGCTGATGCAGTGGCTTGCGCAGCATTTCCCAGCGGAACTGGTAATAAGCGTCTAACTCTTCTTCCGTTTGCGGTACTCGAAGGTGATACATAGCTGTACTCTCTCTTGTTACCCGCGGCCACGCCGCCAGTTGGCTCATACCTGGAGCCAGAATGTGACGGGGCCATCGTTCACCAGCGAAACCTGCATATCTGCAGCGAATCTTCCGGTTTGCGTATTCATTTCCTGCTGGCGACAACGCTCAACAAAGTACTCGTAAAGTGCTTCCGCACGAGCCGGTGCGGCGCCTTTAGAGAAGCTCGGGCGCATGCCGCGCTCGGTATCCGCTGCCAGCGTAAACTGGGAAACCACCAGCACGCTGCCGCCCGCCTGCTGGACGTTCAGGTTCATCTTGCCTTCCGCATCGCTGAAAATACGGTAGCCCAGCACGCGCTCACACAAGCGGTTGGCTTTTTGTTCGTCGTCATCCTTTTCGACACCTAACAACACCAAAAGTCCTGGGCCAATTTCACCCGTCACCTCTCCCTCCACGGTGACGCTGGCACGGGTTACGCGCTGTATCAATGCAATCATGGTTGGTCTGCTTCTAATTGTTTTTCAGCTTCTGCTGCTTTTTTAAGTTCGCGGTACACACCGAGAGTGACAGTTATTTCGGCACCAAGCAAGACGATACACCAGGTCCAGTAGACCCAGACAAACAAAATGGGGATCACCGCCAGCACGCCGTAAATCAGCTGATAGGACGGAAACATGGTGATGTAGAGGGCAAACCCTTTTTTACCGAGCTCAAAAAGCAACGCCGCCACCAGCGCCCCCACAACCGCATCGCGGTTAGGCACGCGCGTGGTCGGCACGACGCTATAGAGCAGCCAGAACGAGAGCCACGACAGGATCAGCGGGAAGATGCGAAGCGCATTATCAATTACGCCGTTTAACTCACTCGCCCAGCGCAAGGAGAGAAGATACGAACTGATCGCCAGGCTCGCCCCGGCCAGCAGCGGCCCCAGCGTGAGAATCATCCAGTACACGGCAAAGGAATAGACCTTTGGCCGCGCTTTTTTACTCCGCCAGATAGTGTTCAGCGCATTATCAATGGCGTACATCAACAGCAGCGCGGTAACGATAAGACCGCATGCCCCCACTGCCGTCATCTTATTGGAGTTGGCAACAAACTGCTCAATGTAGTTCTGGATGACATCCCCGGTTGCAGGAATGAAATTCGCGAAGACAAAATGGCGAAGCTGCAGGCTGACGTCCGCAAACATCGGAAAGGCGGAAAACAGGGCAAAAATGACCGCCACCAGCGGCACTAATGAGAGCAACGACACGTAGGCGAGGTTACCCGCCAGCGTGGTCATGTTGTCCTCATCAATACGGTGCCAGAGCAGTTTCAGCCATGCCCTCAGCGGGCGAGTATGATGCGTGGCTTTTTGATGAACGGTTTTTAGCATAGCTGCTTCGCAAAGTAGTTTGGTATCGTCTCTTTTCCGGTCACCTGAATTGACGTTATACCTAACTGGTTAGCTCCCTCTATATTATCGGCGTTGTCGTCGAAAAAGACCGCATCGGCCGCGGTGAATCCCTCTGACTGCAGAACAGCCTGATAAATTCGCGATTCAGGCTTACGCATCCCCATCTCCTGCGAAAGATAGATCTTGTCGGCCGCCGCCTTAACTTCAGGGTATTCCTCAGGCCAGAACGTGGTGTGCAGACGGTTGGTATTGGACAACACAACGACCCGATGGCCCTGCTCGCGGAGCTTATGCATGATGTCGATCACTTCAGGTCGGATGGCGACAAATACCGCCTGCCAGCCGTGCGAAAACTGCTCGTAGCTCAACGGTAGATCCATCTCCTGACAGAAACGTTCAGCGAATTCTTCATCACCGATCTCGCCGCGTTCATGCTGATGGAAGGTCTCGCCCATCGCGAAATTCTGCTTCAGTGTCGCCAGCGGAACGCGGCTAAAGTCGCTCCACGCCCCAAGCACGCGATTAAAATCGATATCGACGATTACGTTTCCTAAATCAAAGATATAAAGCATGGTTATCTCCTGCTCGCCGTGGAGAGGTAACTGTAGCGGGAAAGATAAAGTTTGGCTATGCAAGAGATTCAGCTTAGAGGGAGCAGTATGAAGAACAAAAATTTAGCCAGGAAGATGATATTGGCTTTCGGGCGATAGGCAGGGATAAGTTTTATTTAAGTTCGACTTTGCGAAAATATAGGTTTTAGTTCATTCTGCAAAAAATTATAGAAAAACGCTTCCGTAAAATTTTTTCTCATCACCATATTCCCCCATTTTGCCATGGCAATCCCATTTCGCGCGGCTTTGCTCGAAATCGCAACAAGCTTACTTTACCTAAATTTACATTTGGATACAAATACTCTATTTATCTTCTTTTTTATAATGATAAGTTTACATTACTTTACACATGGAGCTGCACTTTCGTGAAGATTAAAAAGGGGTACGTCCTCAGTGCCGTTTTAATAGCTTTACTCTGCGCTTTCGCTATTTATTCATACAATGCCTATCGATTTAAAAAAGCCAGCAGAGATATTTTATATCAACTCTCTAGCCAACTGATTGTGAAGCAAGGGCTTGAACCAAAACTTTCAACCCACCTCATTTTTGATACGTTATATATCGACGGTAACATATCCAAAGATGATGACAAAATCATTGTGGGGCTTATCAGAAAAAACCTTATCCCTGTCAGAACAATATCGATAAACAGTGGTGGCGGCGATGTCGAAACTGCAATCAAAATAGCACAAGTTATTCATAATAAAGAAATTAACATTGAGGTGAGGCGATTATGCCTTTCTTCGTGTGCTAACTATCTTTTCCCAGCGGCAAAAAATAAAATCATCAACTATGGTTCCATTATTGGCTTCCATGGGTCGCCTAATTCTGATGACAATAAGTTAACAACTACAGTTAACGGAGAAATCAATACAGACACAACGATAACAGATCGCATTTTCTCAGAAATAAGAAAAACGGATAAAGCATTCTACAAAGATATAAATGTGTCATGGATGATGCCACTTTGCGGGCAAAAAGAAAATATTGGTGATCCAGACACAGGTCTGTCGACGTACAGCGAAAAGGATTTTACGCGTTTTGGTGTAAAAAACATTTCATTCACGGATGGTGAAATGGTATGGAAAAAGTCTATGGATATTATGGGTATACCTTTTGCTCACTATTGCAAGGAACATTAATAATGCGTGAACTCAATGAAAGCGAATTAAGTAACGTCAGCGGTGCAGGAATGTGGGGTTCTATCGGTAGTGCGATTGGTGGGATGTTCGGTGGTGGTAGTGCTGGTTGTAATGGCAGTTATTCTCACACCAGCACCACTAACAAAGATGGTTCTCACTCTGAAAGCACATCCTTTAGCGGCGGTTGCTCGGTTAACGTTGGTGGTAAAAGCGGTGGTTCATCAAAAGGTAATGGTGGTTCGAAAAGTGGCGGTGGCCACCAGGGTAATGATCACGGTAGACATTAATTCCTGAATCATTATAACTCATAGCCGCTGATAATTAGCGGCTATTTCCACCCTGCAAGAGGCCAGATATGTTTCGCAAGGAAGCTATTGAATATCAAAGAACCCGGTGGGAAGGGAGAGCCGTTCTTCTGCCGGGCATCCCTTTTGCTTTTATCATATTGCTCAGCTTTTTTTTTATTGCTTCCATTTCTATTTTTATTACCAAAGGTTCCTATACCCGACGCGTAATCGTTCACGGTGAGATAACCACTTTCCCAGGCTCAGTGAATATCTCAGCCTCAATGCAGGGTACAGTCGTGCAGAGTTTTGTTAATGAAGGCGATCGCGTAAAAAAAGGTGACACTCTCTTTCTCATTCATTCGGGAGTATCGACGCAATCAGGCCTGGTTGATGAGAATAAAAAAAAGGAGATCGCGCTACAGATAAATAGTATCAGCGTAATGATGGCAAATTTGAACTCTTCAAAAAAACGTACTCTCGCTGCGCTAACAACTCAAAAAGATCATTATCAGTCCAGTTTTAATACCTCATCTGGGTTACTCGTGCAGGCTGAACGGGAACTGCATCAGATTGAGAAAAACGTTAACGATTACCGTCGTTATCAGGAAAAAGGTCTGGTCACCAAAGACCAGATGAGTAGCCAAAACGCACTACTCTATCAACAGCAGAGCAATGTGTCTGACCTGGTCGCCAGAAAATCACAGGACCAGGTTCAGATCGATGCGCTCAATCAGCAAATCCAGTCCCAGAGCGCTGATTATGACCACCAGATTTACCAGCTTGAGCAACAGATATACGAATTGCAAAAAGAAAAGTTAAATGCAGAAGCGGAAGGTAATTATGTCATCGAGGCAACAGCCGATGGCTTAATCGACTCCATCAATACGGCGCAAGGTAAGATGATCAGCGCAGGCGATGTACTGGCGCGAGTTCAGCAGAATATACATTCACCATGCTATCTCGAAACCTGGGTTCCGGATGAAGTTCTTCCTTATCTGGCGATTGGCCAGCGCGTTAATGTCAGTTACGACGCCTTTCCTTATGAAAAATTTGGTCAGTTCAGGGCATCAATATCAGCAATATCCAGGCTTCCGGCATCGAAGCCAGAACTCCTGTCAAAGCAGACCATCGCACATGAATTCTATGACGATAAAAAGTCCTGGTACAAAATCATGATCAAACCTGACCTACAGTCTGTGCAAGTTCATGGAAAACAACTCTCACTGAGCCAGGGAGCCAAAGCGCAGATTTCTCTTTTCCTTGAAAAGAGACATATCTATGAGTGGTTATTATCGCCCTTTTACGAAATGAAAATGAGCGTAACGGATGCGGGTAATGAATAATCTTTATACACTTGAGACGCTGCTGCGCAAGTTGGATCTGAGTATATTTAAACGCATCCCAGTTGTCTTTCAAACTGAAGCGTCCGAATGTGGCCTGGCCTGTCTTTCAATGATATGCAGTTTTTATGGCAAGCAGGTCGATCTACTGCAACTCCGGCAACAATTTAATTTGTCATCACGTGGGGTCAACCTCCATGCGATAAAAGCAATTGCCAGTCAACTGGAGATGTCGTCACGCGCATTGTCCGTGGACCTTCAGGAATTACATGATGTACGCAAGCCCTGCATATTGCATTGGGATTTTAACCATTTTGTCGTACTGATTAAGGTCGATAAGAACGGCGCGGTGATCCACGACCCTGCGTTTGGACGACGGGTGATTAGCATGCCCGAATTGTCCCAACATTTTACTGGTGTTGTGCTTGAGGTATGGCCGGGAACCACTTTCTCAGTTCAAAAAAAGCAAAACAGATTAAAAGCCACCACGTTATTAAAGAATATCAATGGACTGATAACATCACTGACGAAGATATTTTTCTTATCGCTGGTGATTGAGTTGATCAGCCTGCTGTTGCCTGTGGGGACACAATTAGTCACGGATAATGTCATTGCATCCGGAGATTACGGTTTACTTAATATCATCTGTCTTGGGCTGTTTATTCTGATTCTGTTACGTTTGACGATCAGTATCATTCGCTCCTGGACCATGCTGATACTGGGAACACTCATCGACGTCCAGTGGAGTTTTAGCCTTTTTTCTCACCTTATTAAGCTACCAACCACCTTTTTTGAAAGACGCAAACTGGGGGACATTCAGTCTCGTTTCCACTCGCTTGATGTTATACGGGCCACTTTTACCACAGGTTTAACTGGTAGCATTATTGATACGCTAATGCTCATGGGTTTGCTGGTAATGATGTTTTTATACAACCTTCAGCTCAGCATGATAGTGGTCTCTTTTACCGCAATATACACCTTCATTCGGTTTGCTACCTATCGATACTATCGCCAGTTATCCGAAGAAGAGTTAATCAAGGAAGCACGTCTTAATTCTTATTTTATGGAAACCCTGTACGGTATCGCGACGATTAAGATTCAGGGGATGACTGACCTGAGAATCAATAACTGGTTTAATCTTTTTTCAGATAAGGTTAATACCGGCATTCGTTTGACGCGAATGGATCTCTTCTTTGGTGGTGTCGTCTCTTTTATCGCCGCCTGCGATCAAATTGTTATCCTGTGGGTTAGCGGCAGGCTGATGATGGATAGTCATTTAACCATCGGTATGTTTATCGCGTTTAATACCTTCAGGAGTCAGTTCTATGACCGAATAAATGCCCTGATCAACTTTATCATTCAGCTGAAGCTCATCAACTTACACAATGAACGCGTTGCCGATATTGCGCTGCAGGAAGCATCTTCTTCAACGGCCACCAGCCCGCTGCATTTACCACACGGAGCCTTAACGCTCGAAACTCAGGATTTGACCTACCGTTATGATAACCATGCGGACCCTATATTCAGCAAACTGAATCTGACCATTCATGCCGGGGAGAGTATTGCTATTACGGGCGTATCGGGTGCAGGTAAAAGCACCTTGATGAAAGTGTTGTGCGGTTTATTCGAACCGTCGAACGGCTGCGTCCGAATTAATGGCATTGATATTAAGCAACTTGGTTTTGAGCATTATGCTGAACGCATTGCCTGTATCATGCAGGAAGATAAGTTGTTTGCAGGCTCTATCAAAGAGAATATCACCGGTTTTCGGCCTGACATTGACGAGCAGTGGATGGTGCAATGCGCCATCGCAAGCCATATTCATAATGACATTTTAAAGCTACCAATGGGTTACGAGACACTGATTGGTGAACTTGGAGAAGGGTTGTCCGGGGGTCAAAAACAGCGGATTTATATTGCCCGGGCATTATACCGCAAACCGGGTATTTTATTCATGGACGAGGCGACCAGCCACCTTGATAAAACCAGTGAAAGTCAGGTCAATCAGTCTATACAGGCGATGAACATCACAAGGATTATTATCGCGCATCGCGAAACCACGATTTCATCGGCAGATCGGGTGTTCGTGATAAATGGAGCAGAGTTACCCTAATCCGTGAATTTCGCAGGAAAGAGATAGCTTCCGGACATAATGCCCCAGGTAATGAAGAATTCTGGCGATAATCGAATAAAAAAGCCGCTGATCGCTCAGCGGCTTTTTACATACAGGACAGCGTTAACGCTAACCTGTATTAGTCTTCTTTCGCACCGCGCATAGCACGTTTACGATCGTTCTCGGTCAGGTGACGTTTACGGATACGAATTGACTGTGGAGTCACTTCTACCAGTTCGTCATCATCGATGAATTCCAGAGCCTGCTCCAGAGTCATCTTGATCGGTGGAACCAGAACCGTTGCTTCGTCAGTACCGGACGCACGCATGTTGGTCAGTTTCTTACCGGTCAGGCAGTTTACGGTCAGGTCGTTAGAACGGCTGTGAATACCGATGATCTGGCCTTCATAAACTTCAGCACCGTGACCCAGGAACAGCTTACCGCGATCCTGCAGACCGAACAGCGCAAACGCAACAGCTTTACCCTGACCGTTGGAGATCAGTACGCCGTTGTTACGCTGGCCCACTTCGCCCGGACGAACGTCGTCGTAGTGGCTGAAAGTGGAGTACAGCAGGCCGGTACCGGAGGTCATGGTCATGAACTCAGAACGGAAGCCGATCAGGCCACGGCTTGGGATCACGTAGTCGAGACGTACGCGGCCTTTGCCATCTGGATTCATGTTTTTCAGGTCGCCTTTACGCTCACCCAGAGCCTGCATCACAGAACCCTGATGCTGCTCTTCAACGTCCAGCGTTACGTTTTCGAATGGCTCTTGTTTACGGCCATCGATCTCGCGGAAGATTACTTTCGGACGGGAAACCGCCATTTCGAAACCTTCACGACGCATGTTCTCAATCAGAACAGACAGGTGCAGCTCACCACGACCAGAAACGCGGAATGCATCAGCATCTTCGGTTTCTTCAACGCGCAGCGCAACGTTGTGCACCAGCTCTTTGTTCAGGCGGTCAAGGATCTGACGAGAGGTAACGAACTTACCTTCTTTACCACAGAACGGAGAGGTGTTGACGTTGAAGAACATGGATACGGTTGGTTCATCAACGGACAGGGCTGGCAGCGCTTCGACGTTCTGCGGATCGCAGATGGTGTCGGAGATGTTCAGTTCACCCAGACCGGTGATAGCGATGATGTCGCCCGCTTCCGCAACGTCACTCTCGATACGCTCAAGACCCAGGTGAGTCAGTACTTTACCGACTTTACCGTTACGGGTTTTGCCTTCGCTATCGATGATAGTAACCTGCTGGTTAGGCTTCACTTTACCGCGCTTGATACGACCAATGCCGATTACGCCAACGTAGTTGTTGTAGTCGAGCTGAGAGATCTGCATCTGCAGGGTGCCGTCGAGATCGACGTTTGGCGCAGGAACACGGTCAACAATCGCCTGATACAGCGGGGTCATGTCTTCAGCCATGTCTTCGTGGTCCAGGCCTGCGATACCGTTCAGCGCAGATGCGTAAACGATAGGGAAGTCCAGCTGCTCGTCGGTCGCATCGAGGTTAACGAACAGGTCGAAGACCTGGTCAACAACCCAGTCAGGACGCGCGCCAGGGCGGTCAACTTTGTTGATAACAACGATTGGCTTCAGACCATGGGCAAAAGCTTTTTTGGTCACGAAGCGCGTCTGTGGCATTGGGCCATCCATTGCGTCAACGACCAGCAGAACGGAGTCTACCATGGACATTACACGTTCAACTTCACCACCGAAGTCGGCGTGCCCTGGGGTATCAACGATGTTGATACGGTAGTCATTCCATTTAATCGCGGTGTTTTTCGCGAGGATGGTAATCCCACGCTCTTTCTCCAAATCGTTGGAGTCCATCACGCGTTCTTGGGTTTCGGCACGCGCATCAAACGTACCGGATTGCTGCAGCAGCTTGTCAACCAGGGTAGTTTTACCATGGTCTACGTGCGCGATGATGGCGATGTTACGCAAATTTTCGATCACAACTTTGCCTCAGGCATTTAGAAATAGCGCGTTATTGTACACGGATTAATCGCACTACAAAACAGGATCACAAACATCCCCCGCAAACAAGTATTGCAGAGATGCTTTGTGATCGCTTTCACGGAGCGGTAAAAGGGCACTTTAACGTAAATTGCACCAATATGGTGCTCGATGTTCACATTGAGGCACTATACTGGTGCAACAAATCCATTGTGGTGCAGCCCTTTTGCACTATGGTGCGCATGATAACGCCTTTTTGGGGTGATTTAAAAGTTGGCACAGATTTCGCTTTATAAAAAATACATGGCACCAGCCAGTACAAACAGAAATTGAAGACCTCGTTACCACGACGACAATGACCAATCTGGAGAGTTAAGTATGTCCGCTGAACACGTTTTGACGATGCTGAACGAACATGAAGTGAAGTTTGTTGATCTGCGCTTCACCGATACCAAAGGTAAAGAACAGCACGTCACAATCCCTGCTCATCAGGTGAACGCCGAATTCTTTGAAGAAGGCAAAATGTTTGACGGCTCCTCCATTGGTGGCTGGAAAGGCATTAACGAATCCGACATGGTTCTGATGCCAGACGCGACCACTGCGGTCATTGATCCGTTCTTCGAAGAACCAACCCTGATCATCCGTTGCGACATCCTCGAGCCAGGCACGCTGCAGGGCTACGACCGCGACCCGCGTTCTATCGCGAAACGCGCTGAAGAGTACCTGCGTTCTACCGGCATCGCAGACACCGTTCTGTTCGGGCCAGAGCCAGAATTCTTCCTGTTCGATGACATCCGCTTCGGTGCCTCTATTTCTGGCTCCCACGTGGCTATCGACGACATCGAAGGTGCATGGAACTCCTCCACCAAATACGAAGGCGGTAACAAAGGTCACCGTCCTGGCGTGAAAGGCGGTTACTTCCCGGTTCCTCCGGTCGACTCTGCACAGGACATCCGTTCCACCATGTGTCTGGTGATGGAAGAGATGGGCCTGGTTGTTGAAGCTCACCACCACGAAGTGGCGACTGCTGGTCAGAACGAAGTGGCAACCCGCTTCAACACCATGACCAAAAAAGCGGACGAAATTCAGATCTACAAATACGTTGTGCACAACGTTGCGCACCGTTTCGGTAAAACCGCGACCTTCATGCCAAAACCAATGTTTGGCGATAACGGTTCCGGTATGCACTGCCACATGTCTCTGTCCAAGAACGGTACCAACCTGTTCTCTGGCGACAAATATGCCGGTCTGTCCGAGCAGGCGCTGTATTACATCGGTGGTGTTATCAAACACGCTAAAGCGATCAACGCCCTGGCGAACCCAACTACGAACTCCTACAAGCGTCTGGTCCCGGGCTACGAAGCGCCAGTGATGCTGGCCTACTCTGCACGTAACCGTTCTGCTTCTATCCGTATCCCGGTGGTGGCTTCTCCTAAAGCGCGTCGTATCGAAGTTCGCTTCCCGGACCCAGCGGCTAACCCATACCTGTGCTTCGCAGCACTGCTGATGGCCGGTCTGGACGGTATCAAGAACAAGATCCACCCGGGCGAAGCGATGGACAAAAACCTGTACGACCTGCCGCCAGAAGAAGCGAAAGAGATCCCACAGGTTGCTGGCTCTCTGGAAGAAGCCCTGCAGGCGCTGGACGCAGACCGCGAGTTCCTGACTGCAGGTGGCGTATTCACTGACGACGCTATCGATGCTTACATCGCCCTGCGTATGGAAGAGAACGACCGCGTGCGTATGACTCCACACCCGGTTGAGTTCGAACTGTACTACAGCGTTTAATAAAAGTTGTTTTACCCGGCGTGATAAACGCCGGGGGTAGTTGCCGTGGAAACTTTTAGCCCATCTCCGGATGGGCTTTTTTCTCCACCAACAACCTGATCTCACGCGCTTTTTACGCCGAAAACGCTATACTGCACTAAATTAGTGCAAACGACTCCAGGAGACTGCTGAATGGCAACTGGCACGCTGCCCGATGCTGGGCAGATCCTCAATTCTTTGATTAACAGCATATTGCTGGTCGATGACGAGCTGGCCGTTCATTACGCCAACCCGGCCGCGCAGCAGCTGCTCGCCCAAAGCGCACGTAAACTGTTCGGCACCCCGCTTCCTGAACTCCTGAGCTATTTTTCGCTGAATATTGGCCTGATGCAGGAAAGTTTGCAGGCTGGCCAGGGGTTTACCGATAACGAAGTCACGCTGGTGATCGACGGGCGCTCGCACATTCTGTCGTTAACCGCGCAACGTCTTCCCGAAGGTCTGATCCTGCTGGAAATGGCGCCGATGGATAATCAGCGTCGACTGAGCCAGGAGCAGCTTCAGCATGCGCAGCAGATTGCCGCCCGTGATCTGGTGCGCGGTCTGGCGCATGAAATCAAAAACCCGCTGGGTGGATTACGCGGCGCGGCGCAGCTTCTGACCAAGGCGCTGCCCGATCCCGCGCTGGCGGAGTATACCAACGTCATCATTGAGCAGGCGGACCGTCTGCGGAATCTGGTAGACCGTCTTCTCGGTCCGCAGCAGCCGGGAATGCACGTCACAGAAAGCATCCATAAAGTGGCTGAGCGGGTGGTGAAGCTCGTCTCAATGGAGCTGCCAGAGAACGTCACGCTAGTACGTGATTACGACCCAAGCCTGCCGGAACTGGCCCATGACCCGGACCAGATTGAGCAGGTCCTGTTGAATATTGTGCGTAATGCCCTGCAGGCGCTGGGGCCTGAAGGCGGTGAGATTATTTTACGCACCCGCACCGCCTTCCAGCTCACGTTACACGGCGTGCGCTACCGGCTGGCCGCCCGAATCGACGTTGAGGATAACGGGCCCGGCATTCCATCGCATTTGCAGGACACCCTGTTCTACCCGATGGTAAGCGGTCGCGAAGGCGGAACCGGCCTGGGCTTATCCATTGCCCGCAGTTTGATCGATCAACACTCCGGGAAAATTGAATTTACCAGTTGGCCGGGACATACCGAGTTTTCGGTTTTCCTGCCGATTAAAAAATAAAGGTGACGTTTATGCAACGAGGGATAGTCTGGGTAGTCGATGACGATAGCTCCATCCGTTGGGTGCTTGAACGCGCGCTCACAGGGGCAGGATTAAGCTGCACGACGTTTGAGAGCGGCAGCGAAGTGCTCGACGCACTCACCACCAAAACGCCAGATGTTCTGCTTTCGGATATTCGTATGCCGGGCATGGACGGGCTGGCGCTGTTAAAGCAGATCAAACAACGCCACCCTATGCTTCCGGTCATCATAATGACCGCGCACTCCGATCTGGATGCCGCAGTAAGCGCCTATCAGCAAGGGGCGTTTGATTACCTGCCCAAACCGTTTGATATCGACGAAGCGGTGGCGCTGGTTGAGCGCGCGATTAGCCATTATCAGGAGCAGCAACAGCCGCGCCACGCACCCGATTTTGGGCCAACGACAGACATCATCGGTGAAGCACCGGCGATGCAGGACGTGTTTCGCATTATTGGCCGTTTGTCCCGCTCGTCCATCAGCGTATTGATTAACGGTGAGTCGGGAACCGGTAAAGAGCTTGTGGCGCATGCATTGCACCGCCACAGCCCGCGGGCAAAAGCGCCGTTCATCGCCCTGAATATGGCGGCGATCCCGAAGGATTTGATTGAGTCCGAACTCTTCGGCCATGAAAAAGGGGCATTTACCGGCGCCAATACCATTCGCCAGGGGCGGTTTGAACAGGCTGACGGCGGTACGCTGTTCCTGGATGAGATCGGCGATATGCCGCTGGATGTCCAGACACGCCTGCTGCGCGTGCTGGCCGACGGGCAGTTTTATCGCGTGGGCGGCTATGCGCCGGTGAAGGTGGACGTGCGTATTATCGCCGCGACCCACCAGAACCTGGAGCAACGCGTTCAGGAAGGAAAATTCCGTGAGGATTTATTCCACCGTCTGAACGTAATCCGCGTTCATCTGCCGCCGCTGCGTGAGCGTCGGGAAGATATTCCCCGCCTGGCACGTCATTTCCTGCAGGTGGCCGCCCGCGAGCTGGGTGTGGAAGCCAAGCAGCTTCACCCGGAAACCGATGCCGCTCTGACGCGTCTGGCATGGCCGGGAAACGTGCGTCAGCTGGAAAACACCTGCCGCTGGTTAACCGTGATGGCCGCCGGGCAGGAAGTGCTGATTCAGGATTTACCGGCCGAGCTGTTTGAAGCGACCGCGCCTGAAAGCAGTACCGGGCACGCGCTGCCGGACAGCTGGGCGACGCTTCTGGCGCAGTGGGCCGACCGCGCGCTGCGTTCCGGTCATCAAAACCTGCTGTCTGAAGCTCAGCCAGAGATGGAGCGTACGCTGTTAACTACCGCGCTTCGTCATACGCAGGGTCATAAGCAGGAAGCCGCTCGCCTGCTGGGATGGGGACGTAATACCCTGACGCGCAAGCTTAAAGAGCTGGGAATGGAGTGATCGCACGCCGCTGTGTAAAGGTTATTAATTGAGCGCAAATTGCCGTTATTTTGCGCTTTACTGTTCCGATGAGTTTTGTATGATCGTGCCCGGAAATTGGGGGTGAACATCATGCTGGAAACAATTGTGAATATGATCTCTAGCGGAGCCGCTGAAAGCCACACGCCACAAACAGCCGTTGCGGCTATGTTGTGTGCGGCGCTGGTTGGGCTGTTTAGCTAGCGAGTTGAACGTAAAAGCCGGGTGGCGGCTTCGCCTTACCCGGCCTACGTTTAGTGCTTTTGGCAATGCGCCTTAAATCACCCGCGAGAACTGCTGCAGTCGCGCTTTCTGACGCAGATACGCGTCAAAGCACATGCAGATATTACGAATCAACAGACGCCCTTTCGGCGTGACCTCAATCGCGCTCTCCGACACATCCACCAGCCCGTCTTTCGCCAGCGGTGCAATCAGCTTCAGGTCTTCCGCAAAATAATCGCTGAAGTGCAGATCCCACTGCGACTCAACGTCGCTGAAATCGAGACGGAAGTTGCAGATGAGCGCCTTAATGACATCGCGACGGATGCAGTCGTCGCGCGTTAACGCAATGCCGCGCCACAGCGCGTTGCCCGTTTCATCAACCTGCTGGTAGTAAAGCTTCAGCTCTTTCTGGTTCTGCGCGTAAGAGTCGCCAATCATGCTGATAGCGGAGACGCCCATCCCCAGCAAATCGGTATCGCCCTGGGTTGTGTAGCCCTGGAAGTTACGGTGCAGAACGCCTTCACGCTGCGCAATCGCCAGCTCGTCATCCGGACGAGCAAAGTGATCCATTCCGATAAACTGATAGCCGGTTTCGGTCAGCGAGGCGATGGTTTCCTGCAGGATATCCAGCTTCTGCTGGGCAGAAGGAAGATCGGCATCTTTGATTTTGCGCTGAGCGGCAAAGAGCGTCGGCAGATGCGCATAGTTAAAAACGCTCAGGCGGTCCGGGTTGAGTTCGGCCACGCGCTTCAGGGTGAAGGCGAAGCTTTCCGGCGTTTGCTTTGGCAGGCCGTATATCAGGTCAATATTGGTCGAGGTGAAACCAATCTCACGCGCGTGATTGAGTAAGGCAAAGATAAATTCTTCGTCCTGCTCGCGGTTCACCAGACGCTGAACCTCTTTATTGAAATCCTGCACGCCCATGCTCAGACGATTGAAGCCTTCGGCGCGTAAGTGATCCAGTACATCCAGCTCAATTTCACGCGGATCGACTTCGATCGAGATTTCAGCGTCGGCGTTAAAACTGAAATTGCCGCGCAGCAGGGTCATCAGGCGGCTTATTTGCGCTTTATTCAGATAGGTTGGCGTCCCGCCGCCCCAGTGCAGCTGGCTGACGTGACGGCCAGTAAACAGCGGCGCGCGATGGACAATTTCTTGTTCGAGCGCGTCAAGATACTGGTCGGCTTTGTGCTGCTGACGGGTAACGATTTTATTGCATCCGCAGAAGTAGCAAAGCTTATGGCAGAACGGAATATGGACGTAGAGCGACAGCGGACGCTCAGGATAGCGCGCGACAGCCTGCTGGAAATCAGCCTCGCCGAAGGCATCGGAGAACTCCAGCGCGGTGGGGTATGACGTATAACGCGGCCCGGAATAGTTATATTTCTGGATTAGGGCCAAATCCCAGTCGATAGTTGGTGCTGACATGCTCACTCCTTCCGTTGGTGTCGCGTTCGTATACGGCGGCCCGTTCTGGCCCCATCGCGGGCCATCATTCGGGTGCGCAGCCACTTCTGTCGCCGCGACAACCGCCGTAGTTTAACGAATAACCACACCAGATAACATATAACCGGAAGGGTTATAAGCAGGACTATCGTGCCTGCCGGGTGCAAATGTTAGTTTCCACCCTTCAGAAGACGCATCATATCTTCCTGCTTCTCGTCTTCTTCTTCCTCTTCGTCATCGTCGTATGACAGGCCCAGCTTCTGCATCAGTTCATCGATACGATCCAGTTTGGCATCCACCCATGACTGCTCTTCAGCGGTCAGGGTTTCACCCTCTTCAAGACGTTCCAGCAGCGCGTCCAGGCGCTCATCGTTCTCCAGCAAATCCAGCTCAGCCTGCGGTGAAAGCATAGGTTTCTCGCTCTTTGGTTTATGCTGCTTAGTGACCGGGGTGTCTGTCACGCCCAGTGGAATGGGAGTTTTACTGCCGATACGAGGATCTTTCTGCTGTTTGCCTTTTGCAGAAGCACCCGCTGCACCACCACCGTTGGCACGGCTACCCGCAGCGTGACCGCGATGTTTTTTGTCGCGTTTGCGGTCGCGCGCTTCCTGGTTCAGTTCTTCGCGCGTTTTGCGGCGTGCTTTTGCAGGGCGTTTCGCGCCCGCAGCGGAGGTTGGTTTTTTCATGATGTTTTATCTTTAAGTCGTTTTCTTCAGTATAGAATTGCGGCGAAATCTAGCAGAAAGCAAGCAAAGAAAAAAGGCGACAGAGCAATCTGTCGCCTTTTTTCCTGACTCACAACCCTTAGCGGGTCAGACTTTCCGTGTTTGCCAACAACAAACCCTGTTTATCCCTTGGCTAATACCGTCCGTGATACGGTTCCATTTCCTTTTAAAACGCCTCCAGGCGCTGGTCATCCTGACAATCCTGCGTCTTCGCCTCCTGGCGCTCCTGACCCTAATCCTTAAGTCGATTTCCTGTTGGCTTCCTCGCCCTGACGCACACTTTACCTTGTTCCGTTAAACTAACAAGCAACGAAACGGTACAAAAAGAGTTTTTCAGACAATTACCCGGAAATAAGATTATGATTTAAAACAGTTTGCCTTTTTTGACGCCTGCGAATTCTCTGAAATCTCCCATAGCATCCCTGGCCGATCTCTCACACCGGTTGTGGCATTCGCCTACAGCTCATAGCAATCAGAAAAGCCTTTTGCCTGCATTCGGGTATAATCCCCTTCAGATTACGATTTTGGAGACGACCACGTGACTACCTGGAACTACCAACAGACGCATTTTGTCACCAGTGCGCCCGATATTCGCCACCTTCCTTCTGATACCGGTATTGAAGTGGCATTTGCTGGCCGCTCCAATGCGGGGAAATCCAGCGCCCTGAATACGCTGACCAATCAGAAGAGCCTGGCGCGCACCTCAAAAACACCTGGCCGTACCCAGCTGATCAACCTGTTTGAAGTCGCAGAGGGCAAACGCCTGGTCGACTTACCAGGCTACGGTTACGCGCAGGTACCGGAAGAGATGAAAATCAAGTGGCAACGTGCGCTGGGTGAATACCTGGAAAAACGCCTGTGCCTGAAAGGTCTGGTGGTGCTGATGGATATTCGCCATCCCCTGAAAGATCTGGATCAGCAGATGATCGACTGGGCGGTAGCAAGCGATATCGCCGTGCTGGTGCTGCTGACGAAAGCCGATAAGCTGGCGAGCGGCGCGCGCAAAGCGCAGGTGAATATGGTTCGCGAAGCGGTGCTTGCGTTCAACGGTGATGTGCAGGTTGAGCCGTTCTCCTCGCTGAAAAAGCAGGGCGTGGACAAGCTGCGTCAGAAGCTCGATACCTGGTTTAGCGAGCTGGAACCCGCGACGGAAGCGGAAGAAGAGTAATACCGAGCGCGGCGATAGTCGCGTTTTTTTTGCCTGAATTTTTCTTTGCCGCAATAAAAAACGCCCCAGTCATTACTGACTGGGGCGGCTAAAATATTCAGCCAAATCCGATTACGTGAAGTAAAAGGTCTGAAAGATAGAACATCTTACCTCTGTACCCTACGCCGACAACTCTACCCCTTTTTGTGCTGCAGAAAAAGCACTTTTTGTAGTTTTTTTTCATTCTTTACATAGGGAATTCTAATGATTGTCACAAAACGCGCGTTGTTATGTTGCAAACTTACATAAAAAGCGCGTTATGCGAAGAACCCTTAGTGAGCCTGATCCCAGTTTTCGCCACTTCCTACTTCCACCAGCAACGGCACGTCAAGCGTCATGCTGCTTTCCATCAGTTCGTGGACCTTCTTCGACACGGCGTCGAGGTCGTCTTTATGCACTTCAAATACCAGTTCATCGTGTACCTGCATGATCATTTTCACGCGAGGCTTCTCTTCTTCCAGCCAGGCATCAACGGCGATCATTGCACGCTTAATAATGTCCGCCGCGGTACCCTGCATCGGGGCGTTGATCGCCGCACGCTCTGCGCCAGCGCGACGCGCCGCGTTGCTGGATTTGATGTCCGGTAAGTAGAGACGGCGGCCATCCAGGGTTTCGACGTAACCTTTTTCCTTCGCCTGCGCGCGGGTGCGTTCCATATATTCCAGCACGCCCGGATAACGCTCGAAGTAGAGATCCATATACTTCTGCGACTCTTTACGCGGAATGTTGAGCTGGCGCGAAAGACCAAATGCGCTCATGCCGTAAATAAGACCGAAGTTGATCGCCTTAGCACTGCGGCGCTGTTCGTTGGTCACGCTCTCCAGCGGCAAGCCGAAGACTTCCGCCGCGGTTGCCCGGTGGATGTCCTTCCCTTCTGCAAATGCAGTCAGCAGGCCTTTGTCGCGGGACAGATGCGCCATAATGCGCAGCTCAATTTGCGAGTAGTCAGCAGAGACAATCAGATAATCCTCTGGTGCGATGAAAGCCTGGCGAATACGGCGGCCTTCTTCGTTACGTACCGGGATGTTCTGCAGGTTGGGATCGGTTGACGAGAGACGACCGGTCGCCGCGACAGCCTGATGGTACGACGTGTGCACACGACCCGTTTTCGGGTTGATCATCAGCGGAAGCTTGTCGGTGTAGGTAGACTTCAGCTTCGCGAGGCCACGGTACTGCAGAATCACTTTTGGCAGCGGGTAATCCAGCGCCAGCTCTTCCAGCACCTCTTCAGAGGTTGACGGCGCGCCGCCAGGGGTCTTCTTCAGCGGCTTGATGCCCTGCTTTTCAAACAGAATGGTTTGCAGCTGCTTCGGTGAAGAGAGGTTAAACGGCTCGCCTGCAAGCTCATGCGCTTTTTGCTCGAGCTCGGTCAGACGCTGCGCCAGCTCCCCGGAGTGGTTATGCAGCACCGTTGGGTCAATCTTCACGCCGTTGCGTTCAATGCGTGACAGCACGGGCACCAGCGGCATCTCGATATGCTGGAACACGTTCAGCGGACCTTCATGCTTCTGCAGTTTTGGCCACATCTTCAGGTGCAGCTGCAGCGTGACATCTGCATCTTCCGCCGCGTAGCGCCCCGCTTCTTCCAGAGCAATCTGGTTAAAGGTGAGCTGATTTTTCCCTTTACCGGCAATTTCTTCAAAGGTGATCGTTTTGTGCTTGAGCCAGCGGTCAGATAAGGAATCCATATCATGGCGGCCCGCGACGCTGTCCAGAATGTAGGATTCAAGCATGGTGTCGAAGGCAATCCCGCGCAGTTCAATGCCGTAATTTTGCAGAATGCCGCGGTCGTACTTGAGGTTTTGCCCAACCTTGAGCGCCTTTTCGTCTTCCAGGATCGGCTTCAGCAGTTCGAGCACGCGTTCACGGGAGATCTGCTCCGGCGCATCCAGGTAATCGTGCGCCACAGGGACGTAGGCGGCAATACCCGGCTCTGTCGCAAATGACAGGCCAACCATATTGGCAGAGATGTTATCGAGGCTGTCGGTTTCGGTATCAAAGGCGAAGACCGGCGCCTTTTTCAGTTTATCGATCCAGGCGATCAGCCGTGACTCTTCAAGAATGGTTTCATAGTTGTCGAAGGAAAGCGCCACGGCTTCTTCTTCCGCCTGCTCTTCTGCGTCAACGACGATTGTCTCCTTCGGCTTTGCAGCAGGTTTAGCCCCTTTCGCCTGCAGCCATTTACCGGCTTCCACGTCAGCGGTCCAGCGCTTGAATTCGTATTTCTTAAACAGGCTCAGCAGATCGTCAGCGGAAGGCTGTTGCACTTCAAGCTGCTCACAGCCCAGCTCCAGTTCGACATCGGTTTTGATTGTGGCCAGCTTATAGGAGAGATAAGCCACCTCTTTGTTCTCTTTTAGTTTTCCGGCCATGGTTTTTGCACCACGGAAGGAGAGCCCGGCGATTTTGTCTGGCTCCGCGTAGAGCGTATCCAGACCACCCAGCCCCTGGAGCAGCGCCTGCGCGGTTTTTTCACCGACGCCAGGGACACCCGGGATGTTATCCGAGGAATCGCCCATCAACGCGAGGAAGTCGATAATCAGCTCAGGCGGCACGCCATACTTTGTGACCACTTCTTCTGGCCCCAGAATGGTGTTGGTCATGGTGTTAATCAGGGTGATGCCTGGCGTCACCAGTTGCGCCATATCTTTATCACCGGTGCTGATCAGCACAGGACGACCCATCTTTTCTGCTTCACGCGCCAGCGTGCCGATAACGTCATCAGCCTCAACGCCAGAGACGGCCAGCAGCGGCAGCCCCATCGCTTTTACCATGGTATGCAGCGGCTCAATCTGCGCACGCAGATCGTCAGGCATTGGCGGACGGTGAGATTTGTAATGCTCAAACAGCTCATCGCGGAAAGTTTTACCTTTCGCATCAAAGACTACAGCCGCATGGGTTGGCTGATACTGAAGGATCAGGCTGCGCAGCATGTTCAGCACGCCGTACATTGCGCCGGTAGGTTCCCCTGCGCTATTGGTCAGAGGAGGAAACGCATGGTATGCCCGATACAGGTAAGAAGAGCCATCGACGAGAATAAGAGGGTTTTCTGGGATCTGAACCATAATGTCCGTGCCTTTAATCAATTTATGGGTAAAGGATGCCACAGAAGGATGAAAACATCAGGTATTAGCACCAGATACAGGAAAAGATTTTGCGATCGTGAGGATCGCTCGCAAAAATCAAACTGTGGATAAGTTTGTGCATATTTTCACTTCATATGAATAACAGACGTAAAAAATACATATGAGTTAATTTTTAGATCTTAATTATCATGCTGTTATCGTATTAGATTTTCTCTATATGGTCACCTGATGGCAATTTAGTCTATGTGGATATAAGCCTTGATAAGCGCGGAATCACAGAGAAATCTTCTGCGACAGGGTAAAAGCGGCCAAATCATCACATGAAAGCGCCATTAATTTGTCCGTTTTCTGGTAAAATCAGCGCCCAGCGTCGAATAGCCGGCCGCTCACTTACAGCTAACCATTTGAAAAAGCTCATCATGTCGAGATTGCTTGCTGCAATAACATTACTGTTAAGCATCATTTTAACTATCCTGGTGACTGTCGCCTGCTCTGTACCGATCATTATCGCCGGGATCGTTAAACTGCTGTTGCCTGTCTCTGTGGTGTGGCGAGCCGTGTCCGCATTTTGTAATTTCATGATGTACTGCTGGTGCGAAGGACTGGCGATCCTGCTGTGCCTGAACCCGCATCTGAAGTGGGATATCAAAGGGCTGGAGAGTCTTAACAAGAAGAACTGGTATCTGCTGATTTGCAATCACCACAGCTGGGCGGACATCGTGGTGTTATGCGTACTTTTTCGCAAACACATCCCGATGAACAAATACTTTCTGAAACAGCAGCTCGCCTGGGTGCCTTTTATCGGGCTGGCCTGCTGGGCGCTTGATATGCCGTTTATGAAACGCTATTCGCGCAGCTATTTGATTCGTCATCCCGAGCGTCGCGGCAAAGATGTGGAGACCACGCGTCGTTCCTGCGAAAAGTTTCGCGCGCATCCTACGACCATCGTAAACTTTGTTGAAGGCTCCCGATTTACGGAGGAGAAGCACCAACAAACCCGCTCTCCTTACCAGCACTTGCTGCCGCCAAAGGCTGCGGGTATTGCGATGGCGCTTAACGTGCTGGGATCGCAGTTCGATAAACTCCTGAACGTCACGCTCTGCTATCCGGAAAACGATAAGACGCCGTTCTACGATATGCTCAGCGGCAAACTGACGCGCATTGTTGTGCGTGTCGATCTGGTCCCGATAGATGCCGGGCTGCACGGTGATTACGTTAACGATAAGAGTTTCAAGCGTCGTTTCCAGCAGTGGCTTAATACGCTCTGGAAAGAGAAAGACGAACAGATAGACAATATTAAATCTTCATACAAAAACGCCGGTCAGTGACCGGCGTTTTTACATCAGCGAAATTACTTCTTCTCAACCAGGTATTTCACAGTATCAGCATACTGCTGTACGAAGATATCCATGCTGCTGGTGTCCATGCCCTGCATGTTCAGCTGGTATTTGCCGTTAACAAACATCGCCGGAACGCCCTGAAGCTGGAGGTCAGCAGCCGCTTTTTCCTGCTGAGCAACCAGAGATTTCACCACAAAGCTGTTCCATGCAGCGTCATACTCTTCACCTTTCACGCCGGCATCAACGAACACTTTACGGATATCCGCAGTGGTCTGAACGGTCTGGGTTTTCTGTACGGCTTCAAACATTGGCGCAGTGATCTTATCTTCCACGCCCAGAGCCATCGCAACCGCCCACGCCTGGGTCAGGTCTTTACCCAATGGGCCCAGGAACTCGACGTGGTACTTGGTCATTTTGGTGCCTTCTGGCAGCTTTTTCTTCACGTTATCCGAAACATGCAGCACCTGCTCGAACTGATAGCAGTGTGGGCAGTAGAACGAGAAAAACTCCAGAACCTGTGGCTCGCCAGCGACCGGTTTGTCCAGCGTGGTGTACTGTTTGCCGTCGGTAAACTGCGCAGCAGAAGCGCTAAATGCCAGAATCATACCTGCCAGCGCCAGCCAAATTTTTTTCATGATTAACTCTCTCCTGGGTGTGTCCAATTAATACATCGGCGTTAATTGCAGAGGGGGTTCGTGAAGAACCTTGACCTGCTCAGTAAATGTAGATATCTGGCTACGCCAGTAATCCTCTCCGGTAAGCCACGGGAAATTCCGGGGAAATGCGGGATCGTCCCAACGCCTGATTAACCATGCGAGATAATAAACAAAACGCATCGCACGTAAAGGCTCAATCAGGGCAATTTCGTCTGAATTAAACGGGCTAAATTCTTCATAAGCTTCAATGATCGTTTCAAGCTGCATGCGTTGCTCGGCTTTGTCGCCATTGAGCAGCATCCACAGGTCCTGAACCGCGGGCCCCATACGCGCATCATCGAGATCGACAAACAGCGGGCCATCACGCCAGAGGATATTTCCTGCATGACAATCGCCATGCAGGCGCAGGACGGAAATATCGTCACGCCAGCAGGTTTTAACAGCAGCAATGAGCTTATCGGTGGCGTTGAGGAAATCATCCTTTAACGCTGCGGGGATCATGGCAGACGTTTCGAATATTTCGCGTGGCTCAAGAAGGTATTCCTGAATTCCGATAGTCGGGCGGGCAATAAAGGCTTTTTTGCGTCCCGTCTGGTGTATGCGCCCAAGATAGCGGGCAACCCACTCCATCTGATCGATATTATCCGCTTCAAACTGGCGGCCACCCAGGCTCGGGAATACAGCGTAGTAAAACCCTTCGTGCGTGAGAAGCGTTTGATTATTGAATTTTAGCGGCGCGGCAACGGGAACATCGTCATCCAGCAGATCGTGAGCAAACTGATGCTCTTCCTGAATTTGTTCTGCGGACCAGCGTTCAGGACGATAGAACTTTACGACGAAGCGCTGACGATCCTCGTCCTGAAATTGATAGACGCGGTTTTCATAGCTGTTTAACGGTGTTAGCCCGGAATCCACCCGAATACCCTGTTCAAACAGGGCATCCATAATGGTGTCCGGGTGTAATGTCTGGAAAGTAAAAGCCTGGTCGTTCATCCGATCATCCGGAAATTATACGAATGATTCAGGATATCATCTTGTGGCGATTTCGGTGCCGCCGCTTACAAGCTTTTACTCTTTAATTACGCCTCGGGCGCGCAGTAATGCGGTCTTAAAATCTTCCTCATAATCCTTCTGAATACCAGGAATAACAGCATCTTTGGCAGAGTCACGCATTTTAAGTTGGTAGATCAGGATATCGTCAGAAAGGTCTGCCAGTTCGCCGTCAAAACCTGACTCTTTCGCCAGTTTCTGTAAAAATTGCATCAGATTTAGCTCTGGCTCTTTTTGCCAGGCGGGCTGGAGGAGTTCAATAACTTCATTCAGACGTTTACATTTCATGGTGGTGCTCCTTTCATTTAGAGTGACACGTTAGCAGGGTCAATCCCACAATAAAAGAGGCGATATTCGTGAATCTTAGCCAGGAAATCATTGGGGTCGTTCTGGCAGGTGGCAGAGCAACGCGAATGGGGGGAAAAGATAAGGGGCTTCAACGCCTGAACGGCAAACCCTTATGGCAATGTGTCGCTGATACGCTCGCAGGCCAGGTGTCGACAATAGTCATCAGTGCTAACCGGCATATCGACACTTACCAGCTCAGCGGGTACGCCGTTTACCAGGATATCCTTGAGGATTACCCGGGACCGCTGGCCGGGATGCTTTCGGTCATGCAACAGTCTCGCGGAGAGTGGTTCATCTTCTGTCCCTGCGATACTCCGTTTATTCCGTCCTGTCTTGTCGAGCGTTTGTTGCTGCTTCGCGGTACGGCTCCTGTGGTTTGGGTACATGACGGCGAGCGTGATCATCCTGCTATCGCATTGATGCACCGATCCCTGGCACCAGCTCTACAGGCCTATCTGAGTGCGGGAGAGCGCAGGGTGATGGCTTTTATGCGCGAGTCTGGCGGTCATCCCGTTGATTTTAGCGATTTAAAATCAGCTTTTGTGAATGTGAATACGCCTGACGATTTGCAGATGATGCAGGAGAAAAGATGATACCTGTCGTAGCCATTTCCGCCTGGAGTGGGACCGGGAAAACCACGCTGCTGAAAAAGCTCATTCCTGCGCTTTGTGCCAGAGGTATCCGTCCAGGATTGATTAAACATACCCACCATAATATGGATGTCGATAGACCGGGCAAAGATAGCTATGCATTGCGTAAAGCGGGTGCAGCGCAAACGATGGTGGCAAGTACTCAACGCTGGGCGCTGATGACAGAAACGCCGGATGAGGCGCCGCTGGATCTCGCTTATCTGGTCAGCAGGATGGATCATGCCACGCTGGATCTGGTGCTGGTTGAGGGATTTAAGCATGAGGCCGTGCCTAAGATCCTGCTGTTCAGAAGCGATGCCGGGCATGATTTCAGCGAATTAACGCTGGATGAGCATGTGATTGCGGTGGCCAGTAATGTTGTATTGCCGCTTGAAGTTCCGATGCTGGATTTAAATGATGTAGAAGGGATTGCGCAGTTTATAGTGGAGTGGAGTGCGATCTGACTTACCGGGGGGTGGTTTTGCCCTACCCGACCTACAAATTCCTGAGGTGCTTAAACGCAAAAAGGCCATCCTTTCGGATGGCCTCTCTACTTATTTGATGCCTGGCAGTTCCCTACTCTCACATGG
>NZ_QFXN01000274.1:0-21920 GCF_003144775.1 Enterobacter sp. CGMCC 5087
CTGACCCGGCGGCGTGTGTGCCGTTGTTCCGTGTCAGTGGAGGCGCATTATAGGGAGTTATTCCGACGTGACAAGCATAAAATACAAAAAACTTTTCGTTAGCTCACTTTTCAAACTTAACGCTTATTTATGTCGCGAATCGCCCGTTAAATGTGCGATTTCCCGGGCAAAACTGGCCACCTGCGACCAGTCGGTATAAACCACTTCTTTACGCGTATCGGTTTCACCCCCGGTCATCTTCATAATCAGGCGGATCATAAAGCGGTCATACCAGCGGTAGCGAGGGTAGCGCAGAGCGCCGGCAAAGACGGCGCACAGGTCAGGCTGCCACGGCGAGCTGAGTAAAAACTTGCGCGTGTAGCTGTTGGTCTGCGGCGTACGCTTCTCGGCTTTACGTGCGACAAGATTGACCGAGTAAAAGGCACCGGGCAATTTGTTGAGCACCGCCGTGTGCTTTTTCACAAAGCGATCCAGCGCCGGATGGAAATGCCCGTAACGAATTGACGCGCCAATTACCACGCGATCGTACTCCTGCCAGGCTATCTGCTCCGCACGGTTCAGGTTCACCACATCAGAGTAAATACCCAGCTCTTTTAATTCCGAAGCCAGATAAGCGGCAATCTCACGCGTTTGCCCGTCTCGCGTAGAGAAAAGAATCAATGTTTTCATCAACGGCTCCTTACTCGCGCCAGAATGTAGGGGTGAACAGCACCAGCAGCGTAAAGACCTCAAGACGACCAAACAGCATATTGGCGATGAGGATCCATTTCGCGACCGGGTTCATGCTGGCAAAGTTATCCGCTACAACGCCCAGGCCGGGCCCGAGGTTATTCAATGTTGCTACGACGGACGCAAAGGCGGAGAAATCATCCACCCCCGTCGCGATAATCGCCAGCATACTGACGATAAAGACCAGCGCATACGCCGAGAAGAATCCCCACACCGCTTCGAGGATACGTTCCGGCAGCGCGCGGTTCCCGAGTTTGATGCTGTAAACCGCGTTCGGGTGGACCAGACGCTTCAGCTCACGGTTCCCCTGCTTAAACAGCAGCAGAATACGAATCACCTTCAGACCGCCGCCCGTAGAACCCGCACAGCCCCCGATAAATGCCGAGCATAACAGCAGCACCGGCAGGAACAGCGGCCAGCGCGCGATGCTGTCCGTGGTAAACCCGGCGGTCGTCGCCATCGATACCACCTGGAAGAACGCCTGATTTAGCGTGGTCAGCGCGGAGTTGTAGACATCATGGAACCACAGCACCAGGGTACAGATGATCACCAGCGTCAGCTGGACGCCAATGAACATACGGAACTCAGGGTCACGCCAGTACACCTTCAGGCTGCGCCCGCTCAGTAAAGAGAAGTGCAGACCGTAGTTACAGCCTGAAATCAGCAGGAAAATGGCAATAATAGTGTTAATCGTAGGGCTGTCGAAGTAGCCGACGCTGGCGTCGTGAGTGGAGAACCCGCCGATAGCGATCGTCGCAAAGCTGTGTCCGATGGCGTCGAAAGCCGGCATCCCGGCAAACCATAGCGCCAGCGCACAGGCCACCGTCAGTAATACATAGATAAGCCAGAGGGTTTTCGCCGTCTCGGCAATACGCGGACGCATTTTGTTATCTTTCAGCGGCCCGGGCATTTCGGCGCGATAAAGCTGCATGCCGCCAACGCCCAGAATCGGCAGAATGGCCACCGCCAGGACGATGATCCCCATCCCCCCGAACCACTGCAGCATCTGGCGATAAAAGAGAATGGCGTGCGGGAGTGAATCCAGCCCCACCAGCGTCGTCGCCCCGGTGGTTGTTAAACCGGAGAACGATTCAAAAAAGGCATCCGTGATGCTCAGGTTAGGCTGTTCAGAGAAGATGAAGGGCAGCGAACCGACGCTCCCCAGCACCGTCCAGAACAGGACCACAATCAGAAATCCTTCGCGAGATTTCAGCTCACCTTTCTGACGACGGTTTGGCCACCACAGCAGCGAGCCGATCGCCAGCGCGACAAAGAAGGTCTGGGTAAATGCCCGCCCCGCGCCGTCCCGGTAGATAAGCGCCACCAGTCCCGGGAGAATCATCGTCCCGGAAAAGAGTATGACCAGCAGTCCAACGATTCGGGTTATGGCACGAAAATGCATCTCTGCCGCTTCCTTTGGTATTCAAAAAAGTGAGGTGGGGATTATTCTTCAATCGGCAGCAATTGCAACGAACCACGACTAAAATCAGCCAGCTTTGCTGAAAAAGCAGCCAGCTCCGCCTGCGGAAGCGCCACGCGTAATTGCACCATTGCCTGATATTCACTGTGCGCGATGACGCCGTTAAACTGTTTGAGCAGCGTTTCAATGCCCGATAGCTGAGCGTAATCGCACAACAAAGTATATTCGGTGAGAGGCGTTTTGCGGATAGTTGTGAGCATATTCAGTGCCTGCTGAACTCCGCCGCCATAGGCTTTTACCAGCCCACCCGTGCCCAACAGGATGCCGCCGTAGTAGCGCACCACCACGGCGGTAATTTCACCCACGCCGCTGCCCATCAGCTGCGAAAGCATGGGTTTACCGGCCGTGCCCGCCGGTTCACCGTCGTCGGAAAACCCCAGCTGTTGTGAATCGTCCGGCGGCCCTGCCACCCACGCCACACAGTGGTGACGCGCGTCAGGATGTTCAGCCCGAACGGATTCGACAAACGCCTTTGCCGCCTCTACGCCGTCGGTATGCGCCAGCAGCGTAATAAAGCGGCTTTTCTTGATTTCCTCAACAAAGGTGACCGGTTCAGCCGGTATCAGCCAGCTTTCCATTAGGCCAGCTTCAGGTCTCGCGTCATATTCTCAATACCGTTTTCGTGAACCACCACGTTATCTTCGATGCGAATACCGCCAAACGGCTTCAGCGCGTCAATTTTTTCCCAGTTGAAGTGTTTGCTGAACTGGCCTTCACGCCACGGCGCCAGCAGGGATTCGATAAAGTAGATCCCCGGTTCAATCGTCAGCACCATACGCGGCTCCAGAATACGGGTGCAGCGCAGGAAAGGATATTTAGACGGTGCCGCCAGGTGCGTGCCGGTGTCATCCTGCATAAAGCCCGCAACGTCGTGAACCTGCAGGCCCAGCGGATGGCCGATACCGTGCGGCATGAATGGCCCGGTCAGATCGTTCTCGACCATCGCTTCTTCGCTCATGTCTTTCACAATCTGATGTTTACGCAGCAGTTTTGCGATGCGCTGATGGAACTGGATGTGGTAATCCACATAGCTGGTGCCCGCCTTCATGGTGCCAATCAGCGCCAGCTGTTCATCGTTCACGTCTTTAATCAGCTGCGCGAAATCGGTATCCGCATTCGCCGCCCAGGTACGGGTCAGGTCGGCCGCGTAACCGTTGTACTCGGCGCCTGCGTCAAGCAGGAAGCTGCGCATCTCCGACGGAACGTGGTGATCCAGTTTGGTGTAGTGAAGCACAGACGCGTGCTCGTTCAGCGCGACGATATTGCTGTACGGCACGTCGGTATCACGGTGGCCCGTCGCGGTCAGATAGGCCTGATTGATGTCGAACTCGCTCATCCCAGACTGGAACGCTTCGTGCGCGGCACGGTGGCCATTCACCGCCGTTTTTTGCGCTTCACGCATGCAGTAAAGTTCGTAGTCGGTTTTATACGCGCGGTAATAGTGCAGGTAATCCAGCACGCCTTTCGGATTGAGTTTGTCTGCCGGAATATCCAGACCCAGCGCGCGCTCCGGAACAGGGCCAATGTAGCCGATGTTGCCTCGCGCGGCAGGCAGCTGGCTGCCAATGCCGTCCGCTTTCGGCAGTGCAATCACATCAATCTCTTCCGTCCAGAAAGAGGTCGGCAGCGGTTCTACGTTGTGCCAGTAATCGACCGGCAGGTAGAACCACAGTTTCGGCTTGTTCACGCCGTCTACCAGCAGCCAGCAATTTGGAACCTGAGTCACCGGCACCCAGGCTTTGAACTGCGGGTTCACCTTAAACGGATAAGCGTGGTCATCCAGAAAGGTATTCATCAGCTCGCCGGAGTGGATCAGCAGCGCATCCAGCTTAAAGCGGGCCAGTACATCGCGGGTACGTTCCTGTAGGGTAACGATATGATTTTTATAAAGCGAAGCCAGTGAGTCCATCATTCTTCCTTTCGTTTTTTTGACCTCAAGTCATCGCATCTTAGCACACCTCACTCCGGCTGCGTGATTTCCACCGACCGTGATCAATGCAGCATTTTCTTAATGAGTAATTTGCATTTTATTAACATAAATCCCACACTCCGATTCATCTGGTATGACCAGATCCAATTGCTGGATTCAGGAGACTGACATGCTCTACAAAGGCGACACCCTGTACCTCAACTGGCTGGAAGATGGCATTGCCGAACTGGTGTTCGATGCCCCCGGCTCAGTGAACAAACTTGATACCGCGACGGTGGCCAGTCTTGGCCAGGCGCTGGACGTTCTTGAAAAACAACCTGAATTAAAAGGGCTGCTGCTGCGTTCGAACAAAGCGGCCTTTATTGTCGGTGCCGATATCACCGAATTCCTTTCGCTGTTCATGGTCCCGGAAGAACAGCTGAGCCAGTGGCTGCACTTTGCCAACAGCGTCTTTAATCGTCTGGAAGATCTGCCTGTCCCGACCATTTCCGCCGTTAACGGCTACGCGCTGGGCGGCGGCTGCGAATGCGTACTCGCGACCGACTACCGTCTGGCGACGCCGGACCTGCGCATCGGCCTGCCGGAAACCAAGCTGGGCATCATGCCGGGCTTTGGCGGCTCCGTGCGTATGCCGCGCATGCTAGGTGCAGACAGCGCGCTGGAGATCATTGCCGCAGGTAAAGATGTCGGCGCAGAACAGGCGCAGAAAATCGGCCTGGTCGACGGCGTCGTGAAGCCAGAGAAACTGGTTGAAGGCGCACTCGCCATTCTGCGTCAGGCCATTAACGGCGATCTCGACTGGAAAGCCAAACGCCAGCCGAAACTGGAGCCGTTAAAACTCAGCAAGATTGAAGCCACCATGAGCTTCACCATCGCCAAAGGCATGGTGATGCAGACGGCGGGTAAACACTACCCGGCACCGATCACGGCGGTGAAAACCATTGAAGCAGCTGCTCGTCTCGGACGCGATGAAGCGCTGAAGCTCGAAAATCAGAGCTTCGTCCCGCTGGCGCACACCAATGAAGCTCGCGCGCTGGTCGGTATCTTCCTCAACGATCAGTTCGTGAAGGGTAAAGCCAGGCAGCTGACCAAAAACGTTGAGACGCCAAAACATGCGGCGGTACTCGGCGCGGGCATTATGGGTGGCGGCATCGCTTACCAGTCGGCCTGGAAAGGCGTGCCGGTAGTGATGAAAGACATCAGCGAGAAATCCCTGACGCTGGGCATGACCGAAGCGGCCAAGCTCCTGAATAAACAGCTGGAGCGCGGAAAAATTGACGGGCTGAAGCTTGCAGGTGTGATCTCCACCATTCAGCCCGTGCTGGAATACAGCGGTTTCGACCGCGTGGACGTCGTCGTTGAAGCGGTTGTTGAGAACCCGAAAGTCAAAAAAGCGGTGCTGGCAGAAACGGAAGACAAAGTTCGTCCTGAGACCGTGCTGGCTTCAAACACCTCCACCATTCCAATCAGCGAACTGGCGAGCGTGCTGAAGCGTCCGGAAAACTTCTGCGGTATGCACTTCTTCAACCCGGTACACCGTATGCCGCTGGTCGAAGTGATCCGTGGGGAAAAAACCTCTGACGACACCATCGCCAAGGTGGTGGCCTGGGCCAGCAAGATGGGCAAAACGCCGATCGTTGTTAACGACTGCCCGGGCTTCTTCGTCAACCGCGTGCTGTTCCCTTACTTCGCCGGTTTCAGCCAGCTGCTGCGCGACGGCGCGGACTTCCGCAAAATCGACAAAGTGATGGAAAAGCAATTCGGCTGGCCGATGGGCCCGGCGTATCTGCTGGACGTTGTAGGCATTGATACCGCCCACCACGCCCAGGCGGTGATGGCGGCAGGCTTCCCGCAGCGCATGCAGAAAGACTATCGCGACGCCATTGACGCGCTGTTCGACGCCAACCGCTTCGGCCAGAAAAACGGTCTGGGCTTCTGGCGCTATAAAGAAGACAGCAAAGGCAAACCGAAGAAAGAAGAAGATGCCGCGGTGGATAGTCTGCTGGCCGACGTTAGCCAGCCAAAACGCGACTTCACCGACGATGAGATCATCGCCCGCATGATGATCCCGATGATCAACGAAGTGGTGCGCTGCCTCGAAGAAGGCATTATCGCCAGCCCGGCAGAAGCCGACATGGCGCTGGTTTACGGCCTGGGCTTCCCTCCGTTTCACGGCGGCGCGTTCCGCTGGCTGGACACGCTCGGCAGCGCCCGCTATCTCGATATGGCTCAGCAGTATCAGCACCTCGGCCCGCTTTATGAGGTGCCGGAAGGGCTGCGTAACAAAGCGCGCCATAACGAACCCTACTATCCCGCAGTTGAGCCAGCCCGTCCGGTTGGCGAGCTGAAAACGGCTTAAGGAGTCACAATGGAAAAGGTTGTCATTGTTGATGCGATTCGCACCCCGATGGGCCGTTCAAAAGGCGGCGCGTTCCGTAACGTGCGTGCGGAAGACCTCTCCGCGCACCTGATGCGTAGCCTGCTGGCGCGTAACCCGGCGCTGGATCCTGCTGCGCTGGACGATATCTACTGGGGCTGCGTGCAGCAGACCCTGGAGCAAGGTTTCAATATCGCCCGTAACGCGTCGTTGCTGGCGGAGATCCCGCATTCGGTTCCGGCCGTCACCGTGAACCGCCTGTGCGGTTCGTCAATGCAGGCGCTGCACGACGCGGCGCGCATGATCATGACCGGCGATGCGCAGGCCTGCCTGGTGGGCGGGGTCGAGCACATGGGTCACGTGCCGATGAGCCACGGGGTCGATTTTCATCCTGGCATGAGCCGTAACGTGGCGAAAGCCGCGGGGATGATGGGCCTGACCGCCGAGATGCTCTCTCGTCTGCACGGCATTAGCCGTGAAATGCAGGATGCCTTTGCCGCGCGCTCTCACGCTCGCGCCTGGGCCGCCACGCAGTCCGGTGCCTTTAAGAACGAGATCATCCCGACCGGCGGCCACGACGCTGACGGCGTACTGAAGCAGTTCAGCTACGACGAAGTCATCCGCCCGGAAACCACGGTAGAAGCGCTTTCTACCCTGCGCCCTGCGTTTGATCCGGTCACCGGTACGGTAACGGCAGGTACTTCGTCGGCACTGTCCGACGGTGCCGCCGCGATGCTAGTGATGAGCGAAAGTCGCGCCCGCGAGCTGGGCTTAACGCCTCGCGCTCGGGTACGTTCGATGGCGGTCGTGGGCTGCGATCCTTCAATCATGGGTTACGGCCCGGTTCCGGCCTCGAAGCTGGCGCTGAAAAAAGCGGGATTAACCGCCGGCGACATCGACCTGTTTGAAATGAACGAAGCGTTCGCCGCGCAGATCCTGCCGTGCATTAAAGATCTGGGGTTAATGGAGCAGATCGACGAGAAGATTAACCTCAACGGCGGCGCGATCGCCCTCGGTCACCCGCTGGGCTGCTCCGGAGCGCGTATCAGCACGACTCTGATTAATCTGATGGAACGCAAAGATGCCCAGTTTGGTCTTGCAACGATGTGTATCGGGCTGGGTCAAGGTATCGCGACGGTGTTTGAGAGAGTGTAAATCAGGAAAAGTATCTCAAAGCCAATGGCGTCAGAACAAGGCGGCAAGCGAGCGAATCCCGATGAGCTTACTCAAGTAAGTGATTCGGGTGAACGAGCGCAGCCAACGCAATTATGGCGTCATTGGCGAAGAGAAAGAGTTTAGTTGCCGTTCTTCCCGCCTGTCAGGGGCGGGTTTTTTATTTAAATGAAGGCAAACGCATCGCCAAACAGGCGGTCTTCACGCGCGTCACGTTCGTTGCAGAACAGGTCGCGGGCAATTTTCGCCATCTCAAAACGGCCAGCAATATAAATATCGTGCCCTGCCAGCGTGCCGTGATCCTGCAGCACCGCCGTCAGCACCGTCCCGCTACGACCACGCCAGCCCTCTTCCGGCTGCTCAACCACCGGCTCAATGCGCAGGTTAGGATGGGTTACGCTCAGCGCTTCCAGCTCAGACAGGTCGTACAGATGTTTCTCTTCGCGGCCACCCCAGTAAATGGTGATGTCACGGTCCGGGTTACGCGCCAGTGCGGTCAACAGAATAGAGCGCACATAAGAGAAGCCCGTACCGCCAGCGATCAGGATCAGCGGACGGTCTTCGTCATCGCGCAGCCACGCATCGCCGTGCGGAATATCCACCACGATTTCACGTTCCTTCAGGATCCGATCCATCACCGCCATCGCATACAGGTTAAGCTCTGACGCACCAATATGAAGCTCAATAAATTCCTGCTCCGCTGGCGTTGAGGCCATAGAGAAAGGACGCTTATCACGCTCATCCATCACGACCATCAGGTACTGACCCGCGCGGAAAGAGAATGGCGCTTCAGGCACTAAACGGACGCGATATACGGTGTCGGTGATGGCATCTACCGAGGTCACTTTACAGCTTAAGGTTGTCATTCGCTCTCTCTGTCGGGAAGTCTATAGGGCTTAACGGTTAGCTCAGGGTTTACCGTTATTCATTATGGCCAGCTCGTCCCAGATCGCGTCAATTCGCGCGGTCACTGCAGGATCTTTTTTGATCGGGCGACCCCATTCACGGTCGGTTTCGCCAGGCCATTTATTTGTGGCATCCAGTCCCATCTTTGAGCCAAGACCGGAAACCGGCGAGGCAAAATCCAGGTAATCTATCGGCGTGTTTTCGACTAACACCGTATCGCGCGCCGGGTCCATTCGCGTGGTAATGGCCCAGATTACGTCATTCCAGTCGCGGGCGTTAACGTCATCATCGCAGACAATAACAAATTTGGTATACATAAACTGGCGCAGGAAAGACCATACGCCCATCATCACGCGTTTAGCGTGACCAGGATACTGCTTCTTCATCGTGACCACCGCCATGCGATACGAGCATCCTTCAGGCGGCAGATAAAAATCAACAATTTCCGGGAACTGTTTTTGCAGGATCGGCACAAACACTTCATTCAATGCCACGCCCAGCACCGCCGGTTCATCCGGTGGACGTCCGGTATATGTGGAGTGGTAAATGGCATCTTCACGCTGCGTAATGTGCGTCACGGTAAACACCGGGAAGTTATCCACTTCGTTGTAATAGCCGGTGTGGTCGCCGTAGGGGCCTTCTGGCGCCATTTCACCCTGCTCGAGGTAACCCTCCAGCACAATTTCCGCACTGGCCGGAACTTCGAGATCGTTAGAGATACACTTCACGACTTCGGTTTTCGTTCCGCGCAGCAGGCCTGCAAACGCATATTCAGAGAGCGTATCCGGCACGGGCGTGACGGCTCCCAGAATGGTGGCCGGATCGGCGCCTAAGGCGACAGACACCGGGAAACGCTCCCCCGGATGCGCAGCGCACCACTCCTGGAAATCCAGCGCGCCGCCGCGATGCGACAGCCAGCGCATGATGAGTTTATTCTTGCCAATCAACTGCTGGCGGTAAATACCGAGGTTTTGCCGCTCTTTGTGCGGGCCGCGCGTAACGGTCAGCCCCCAGGTGATCAGCGGAGCGGCATCTTCAGGCCAGCACTGCATGATAGGGATTTTGGTCAGATCAACCGCATCGCCTTCCAGCACTTTCTGCTGGCACGGCGCGCCGCGCAGGCGTTTGGTAGGCATGTTCAGCACCTGCTTAAACTGCGGCAGCTTGTCGAACAGATCGCGGAAGCCCTTCGGTGGCTCAGGCTCTTTCAGAAACGCCAGCAGTTTACCGACTTCACGCAGCGCAGAGACGTCTTCCTGCCCCATTCCCAGTGCAACACGACGCGGTGTACCAAACAGGTTGCACAGCACCGGCATGGAGTAACCTTTCGGATTTTCAAACAGTAATGCGGGGCCACCGGCACGCAGGGTGCGGTCAGCAATTTCTGTCATTTCCAGATAAGGATCGACAGGAAGTGTAATACGTTTGAGTTCACCCTGCTTTTCCAGCAGCGTCAGGAAGTCGCGGAGATCGTGGTATTTCATGCAGTTAATCATGGCCTCTCTGTAAGCGCTTCATTATACGGCGTAAGCCTGCTTGATGCTGTAATTTTGTTAAATAAGCGTGAACTTATGCGTTCTGTTCCATTTTCCCCCATTATAATCAACTTAGCGATCCCGCCAGGGTTTTGATATGCTTGCGCCCCGAACTAAGGGAAAGAGTGATTATGCAGGCCTGGTATTTACTGTATTGCAAACGCGGGCAACTTCAGCGCGCGCAGGAACATCTTGAACGTCAGTCTGTCAATTGCCTGACACCCGTGATCACGCTTGAAAAAATGCAGCGCGGGAAGCGCACAACCGTCAGTGAGCCGTTGTTCCCGAACTACCTGTTCGTGGAGTTCGACCCGGAAGTCATTCATACCACCACCATCAGCGCAACGCGCGGCGTCAGCCACTTCGTTCGTTTTGGTGCCCACCCGGCAACGGTTCCGTCGACGGTCATTCATCAGCTGTCGATTTATCAACAGCCTGAGGGGATCACCGACCCCGAAACCCCTTACACGGGCGATAGCGTCGTGATTACCGAAGGCGCTTTCGAAGGCCTGCAGGCGATTTTTGCCGAGCCGGACGGGGAAGCGCGCTCTATGCTGTTGCTCAATCTGCTGAACAAGCAGGTGCTGCAGAGCGTTAAAAACACCGACTTCCGCAAGCTTTAAACGTTTATTCCGAACAGATTACGCACGTTGTCATCCGTCTGCGCCGAAAGCCAGTGCGGATCCTCTCCGCGCCACTTCGCGACGCTCTCAACAATGTGCCCCAGATACGCGGGCTCATTTCGCCGCGATGCCGGTTTGGGTTTCATATCGCGCGGTAGCAGATAAGGCGCATCGGTTTCAAGGAGCAGCCGGTCAGCCGGGATTACCGGCAACAGCTCACGAAGTTCAAGCCCGCGACGCTCATCGCACACCCAGCCGGTAATACCCAGATAAAGCCCTCGAGCCAGGCAATCCAGCGCTTCCTGCCGTGAACCGGTGAAGCAGTGCAGTACCGCGCCGGGCAGTTTCTCCAGCCACGGATCCAGAAGCGCCAGGAAACGCTCATGCGCGTCGCGGCAGTGCATAAATACGGGCATTCCAAGCTCTGCTGCCAGCGCAAGCTGAGCAGCAAACGCTTTTTCCTGCTCTTCAGGCGTGGAAAAATTACGGTTGAAATCGAGACCGCATTCGCCGATCGCCACAACGTCTGGCGTCTTCGCCAGCCTGTACAGGGTGTCGCCACTTTCCGCGGTCCACTGGCTGCTGTCGTGAGGATGCACGCCAGCAGTAGACCAACAGCGATCGTATCGTTGCGCCAGCTGCTGCGCCTGCTCGCTCTCATGCAGGTTGGTGCCCGTCAGCAGCAGTCCTTTCACCCCGGCGGCAAACGCACGCGCAACCACCTCATCACGATCTTTCGCAAACTGCGAGCTGGTCAGGTTGAGTCCGATATCAAACATGCAAATCCCCATATAACAACCGCCCTGACGGGCGGCTGGTTTTACTCTTCAGTGGTCTTGTCGGACGTATCGTCTTCGTCATCCGCTCGACGTCCTTTACCCACGTAGAAACGCGAGAAGAAAACGCCGACCTCAAACAGACAGTACATCGGTATGGCCAGCAGCGTCTGCGAGAACACGTCAGGCGGTGTCAGCAGCATGCCGACGACGAAGGCGCCCACCAGAATATATGGACGCTTCTTACGCAGGTCATCCGGGGTCGTTACTCCTACCCAGCAAAGCAGCACAATGGCCACCGGCACTTCGAATGCCACGCCAAACGCCATAAACAGCGCCATCACAAAGCTGAGGTAGCTGGCGATATCCGTCGATACCTGGACCCCTTCCGGCGCGGTATGCGTCAGGAAGCCGAAGGCCAGTGGGAAGACAACGAAATAGGCAAACGCCATGCCGATATAGAACAGCAGCGAGCTGGACACCAGCAGCGGGATCACCAGCTTGCGTTCATGCTTATACAGCGCGGGCGCCACAAACGCCCACACCTGGTAAAGAATGACCGGTGCAGAGGCAATCAACGACACCCAGAAGGTCAGCTTGATGGGGGTAAAGAATGGAGAAGCAACGTCTGTTGCAATCATCGTTGCGCCCAGCGGCATCTGCTTGATCAGCGGCGCAGAAACCACCTGGTAGATATCGTTGGCGAAATAGACCAGGCATAGAAAAATAACGAGAACCGCAATAATGCAGTTTAACAGGCGCTTACGCAGCTCTATGAGGTGCGTAATCAGCGGTTGAGTATCATCTACAGCCATGTTTACGCTTTATCACTCGACGAGGGGGATGATTCGGAAACGGGCGCGGCGGGTTTTGCCTCGGCAGCATTAACCACGGGCTTTTCCGGCTGCACCTGCTTTTTCACTTCGGTTTCCTGCGGCGTCTGTTCTGGCGCAGCAGCCTGGTGTTCAGCGCTGGCAGGCGTTACACCTTCACGCTGCTCTTCGCTGCCCTTCACCACCGGGTTATGGATGGTGTTTGCTTCATCGCTCGCTTTTTCAGGATCGTTAATGCTGTAGGAGCGCTTCATGGATTCCGCCGCTTCGCGCAGCTCATCCATTGACGCTTTCAGTTCCGGCGTCAGGTTATCCATGCTCGCCTTCTCAACCTTTTTCAGGCTTTCCTGAAATTCCTGCAGCTTAAGCTCCTGAGCCAGTTCATTCTGAACGGTCGATGCCAGCGATCTCAGCGCACGAACCCAGCCCGCAACGGTTTTCACCGCCACCGGCAGACGCTGAGGCCCCAGCACGATCAGGCCGATTACAAAGACCAGCAGGAGCTCACTAAAACCAATGTCGAACACGACTTACACCTGCTCTTTATCGTGGCGTTTAGCGTCTTCCTTTTTGGCTTCTTCTTGCTTGTCGGAGATGGATTTAGCAGTAAAGTCAGCGTCCTGGCTGGTTTTATCCTGCTTGCTCTCATCATCGCTCATCGCTTTCTTGAAGCCTTTGATAGACGCGCCCAGATCGGAACCAATAGAACCGAGCTTTTTGGTGCCAAACAACAGCACGACGATGACGGCAATGATCAACAATTGCCAGATACTGATACCACCCATACACGTTCCTCAGGGATAGATGATTAATGAGTCAGGTCGCATTATACGTATGCGACCCGTCGATAGCGACGCAAACTCAGCGCGTTTTTCGCCATCCGGCAAGCCAGACAACCACCCCGGCGGCCATCAGCCAGGCGGGCATCATCTGCCACTCCGGGCGGTTGATTAGCAGCAGCGTACCGCTCAGTAGCAGCGTTGCGCCAATCCCAAAGAGATAGCGTGACTGCCCCTGACGAACACGGCTGGACTGAAGTTCGCGAGCGATTTTATCCATGCTGTGCTGAAGGTTCTTGCTCTGACGCAAACTGTCATAAACCAGTTCAGGAATTTCAGGCATTTTTTCTATCCAGAACGGGCCTTTCTCTTTCAGCGAGCGCACCAGCGCCGGAATACCAACCTGATCCTTAATCCAGGATTCAAGGAAAGGTTTCGCGGTCTTCCACAAGTCTAACTGAGGATAGAGCTGTCGGCCTACACCCTCAACGTAAAGTAATGTTTTCTGAAGTAAAACTAGCTGTGGCTGAACTTCCATATTAAAGCGGCGAGCCGTGTTGAACAGGTTCAACAGCACATGTCCGAAGGAGATTTCCGCCAGCGGTTTTTCAAAAATCGGTTCGCAAACGGTCCGGATCGCAAACTCGAACTCTTCAACGTTGGTATCCGGCGGTACCCAGCCGGAATCGACGTGCAGCTCGGCCACCTTACGGTAGTCGCGGTTGAAAAACGCGATGAAGTTCTCGGCCAGATACCGTTTATCTTCTTTGTTCAGCGACCCCACAATCCCGCAGTCGATACCGATATACTTTGGATCCTCAGGGTGTTCGTAGCTCACGAAGATATTGCCCGGGTGCATGTCCGCATGGAAAAAGCTGTCGCGGAACACCTGGGTAAAGAAGACCTGTACGCCACGTTCGGCCAGGAGCTTCATGTTTGTTCCCTGTTTCTCCAGGGCCACCACATCCGAAACCGGAATACCGTAGATACGCTCCATCACCATCATATTCTGGCTGCAGTAGTCAGAATAGACTTCAGGTACATAGAGCATCGGGCTGTTTTCAAAGTTGCGACGCAGCTGAATGGCGTTTGCCGATTCGCGCAGCAGGTTAAGCTCATCAATAAGCGTTTTTTCATATTCCCGCACCACTTCCAGTGGACGAAGGCGACGCCCGTCCGGCAGCAGGCGTGGCACCCAGCGCGCCAGACGATAAATCAGCTTCATGTCCGCTTTGATGACTGGCAGGATGTCCGGACGAATGACCTTAATAACGACTTCTTTGCCGTTTTCTTTCAGACGCGCGGTATGCACCTGCGCAATAGAAGCCGATGCCAGTGGGTTAATGTCGAAATCGTCAAACCAGGTCTCGACGGGTACATTTCCCATCGCCTCTTCAATTTGCTTTTTCGCGCGCGCGCCGTCAAACGGTGCGACGCGATCCTGCAGCATAGCAAGCTCATCGGCAATGAGAGGCGGGAAGAGATCGCGGCGGGTCGACAGCATCTGCCCGAATTTAATCCAAACCGGACCGAGCTCCTGCAGCGCCAGGCGCAGACGCTCACCCAGCGGTTGACCTTTATGGCGATTGGGCATCCAGAAGAGCATCCGCCGCCAGATACGAAGCGGCAGCGTGATACGCATTTTGGGGATAAGCTCGTCGAGCCCGTAGCTCAAAAAGGTGCGAATAATAAAATAGAGGCGCCGAACTTCACCAGGCGTCATTTGCCCTCCAGTTTTTCCAGCCGTTTGGTTAACGCATCAACCGCACGTTCAACAGCAGCGGTCTCTTCCGCAAACCATGCAACTTCCAGTGGCCCGGGCGCCATTCGCCACTCCTCAGTCAGCACTTCCGCCGCATAGCGTTGCTGGCGCTGGAGGCTTTTACGCGCAAAGGAGGCGCCGCCATGAAGAACTTTCCCGATGCCTTCGGCGGCAATGTCGCCGATAAAAGGCGCGAGCAGCTCCGCCGGATCGAACTCCGCCAGATCGGTGAGCGCAACGAAGTTCTGCACGACCTGAATGTCGCCCTCCACTTCCAGCTCACCGCTGCGGATAAGCGCCGTTAATTGCTGGCGATCGCGCAGTTTTGGCAGCACGCTCATGTGCGTGATGACCGAGCAGTCAGCTTCACCTTCCCACTCCCCCAGTACGTCAAGCTGGCGTTCGCTGAATACCAGCACAAGCGGCGTCGAGAACTCTTTTAAAACAATGCGTAATACCTTCCCGTTAAGCCGCTGACGTGCAGATTTCAGCGCAGGAGCGCGATACAGAAAAGCGTTCAGTACATTCTCGACGCCTGCGGAGACTAAGGGTTTAAAGGGCACGGGACACCTCCACTCAGAATTTGTAACCGCGATGCAGCGCGACGACACCCGCCGTCAGGTTGAAATATTCAACGTTCTCAAATTCCGCGTCCTGCATCATGGCTTTTAATGTGTCCTGATCCGGGTGCATACGGATAGACTCCGCCAGATAGCGGTAGCTTTCAGCGTCGTTAGCCACCAGCTCACCAATACGCGGCAGCACGTGGAAGGAATAGGCGTCGTAGGCTTTGCTCAGCGGCTCAATGATCGGTTTAGAGAACTCGAGCACCAGCAGACGTCCACCCGGCTTCAGCACGCGGTACATAGAGCGCAGCGCTTTTTCTTTATCAGTCACGTTACGCAGACCGAAAGAGATCGTGATGCAATCAAAGGTATTGTCCGGGAATGGCAGCGCTTCGGCGTTTGCCTGCACATACTCCACATTCCCCACCACGCCGATGTTACGCAGCTTTTCGCGTCCCATTTTCAGCATGGAGTCATTAATATCGGCGAGAACAACGCGACCGGTTTCGCCCACCAGGCGGGAGAATTTCGCGGTTAAATCGCCCGTACCGCCGGCTAAATCCAGCACCGTTTGTCCGCGACGTACGCCACTACAGTCAATGGTGAAGCGCTTCCACAAGCGATGAATGCCGAACGACATCAGGTCATTCATCACATCGTACTTCGCCGCCACGGAATGAAATACGTGGGCCACCATGTCAGCTTTCTGCGCTTTGGCGACAGTCTGAAAGCCAAAGTGCGTTGTGTCTTGTGAATCGTCAGCCATCTCAGAGCCTGCTTATCAGTAAAATGTTCGTGAAGTGTAACAGATTGGGCGCGTTTGCCCTACGTTTCAACCACCGCGAAAGAAACGCGCTGGAGTCTCGTCTGGTGATAAATCCGCCGCTAACGTATTGTCTTCACTGTTTGTATTTTGTTCGTCCGCACCTTC
Organism: Enterobacter sp. CGMCC 5087; assembly: GCF_003144775.1. NCBI lineage: Bacteria > Pseudomonadati > Pseudomonadota > Gammaproteobacteria > Enterobacterales > Enterobacteriaceae > Enterobacter > Enterobacter sp. CGMCC 5087. The sequence continues at coordinate 16,401 of NZ_QFXN01000274.1, forward strand.
TCGCAGGCGAAACTCGTCGTCCTGGGCGGTGGCCTGTTCGACCAATTCCGGATTAATCTCGCGTTTAACCTCAACCCCCAGGCTACGGAATGATTCGGCCTGTGCCAGCAGATTGCCACGTCCGGAGGCGAGTTTTTTCATCGCCTGGCGGTAGTTATCCTGCGCACGATCCAGGCTCTGCCCGACTGAAGACATGTCGTCCACGAAGAGGCGCATTTTGTCGTAAAGCTTGCTGGCACGATCGGCAATCTGCTGAGCGTTGCGGCTCTGGTGCTCATAGCGCCACAGGTTCGCAATGGTGCGTAACGCCACCAGCAGCGTGGTGGGGCTGACCAGCATAATATTATTTTTGAGCGCTTCGGTGATAAGCTCGGGCTGTCTGTCGAGTGCCAGCAGGAACGCGGGTTCTACCGGGATGAACATCAGGACATAGTCTAGCGAGCGCAGACCCGGCAGCTGCTGGTAGTCTTTTCTGCCAAGCAGGCGAATATGATTACGCACGGAGGCAATGTGCTCCTGCAGCGCAGACTCGCGCGTGTAATCATCGTCCGCATTAAAGTAGCGTTCATACGCCACCAGCGTCATTTTGGCGTCAATCACCACATCTTTACCCTGCGGCAGCCGCACGATCACATCCGGCTGCATTCGCGAGCGGGCGTCGTTTTCGATACTCACCTGCGTTTCGTATTCATATCCTTCCCGCAGTCCAGAGGCCTCCAGCACGCGGGTCAGCACCACTTCTCCCCAGTTGCCCTGGGTTTTGTTATCCCCTTTCAGCGCGCGGGTCAGGTTGACCGCTTCCTGCGCCATTTGCGCATTCAGCTGCTGGAGATTGCGAATCTCATGCGCCAGCGTGTGCCGCTCGCGGGCCTCCTGGCCAAAGCTGTCCTGCACCTGACGGCGAAAACCGTCCAGCTGTTCGCGCAGCGGCGTCAGCAGGCTGTTGAGGCTCTGGCGGTTCTGTTCGTCAACGCGGCGGTTGCTGTGCTCAAAAATTCGGTTGGCGAGATTCTCAAACTGTTCGCTGAGGCGCTGCTCGCTGTTGATCATCTGCCGGATTTTGTCCTCCGCATGCAGTTGGGTGGATTCAAGGCGGGTAGTGACTTCGCGGAGATCGGCCTCCAGCGAGGTGTTGATATCTCGCAGGTTGCGCAGCTCGTTGTTAAGCAGCTCGCACTCCTCTCGCCAGTGGTCACTCAGCGCAAGCTGCTGCTTTGCCGCACTTAATTCAGCGACTATCTCTTCGCGCTCTGCCAGCTGGTCGGCCTTCTGCTGTGCATGCTGATAGCTGGAAATGAGCCAGCCTATCGCCACGCCCGCCACCGCAATTACCGCGTAAATCAGGATCGAGATATCCACAATGCCCCCTGCATCAACGTATTACCCGCACAAAATAGAATTGTGCTGTATAAACGTCCAGTTTGAAAGGGTTTTCCTGCGAGGCGCTACGCAAAAAATAAAGGCCGAACGCGTCGGCCTTTGATTTCAGAAGAGAGGATTAGATCAGGCGACGCGCGGCTTCCACCACGATTTTCACCGCATGACTTTCGGTCTGCTTCATGGTTTCGGCGTTCGGGATCTCCTGCTGGGTACGGTTGACGATAACGCCCGCCACCATACCGGCACGCAGACCCTGGCTTGCGCACATGGTCAGCAGCGTTGCGGATTCCATTTCGTAGTTCATTACGCCCATGGACTGCCACTCTTCCATTGAGCCTTTGAAACGGCTAACCACGCGGCCTGAGAAGGTGTCGTAACGCTCCTGGCCCGGGTAGAAGGTGTCGGAAGAGGCGGTGACGCCCACGTGGGTAGTTGCGCCCACGGATTTCGCGGCTTCAACCAGCGCGGTGGTGCATTCGAAATCAGCCACTGCCGGGAATTCCATCGGTGCAAAGTGCAGGCTTGCGCCGTCCAGACGAACGGACGCGGTCGTGACCAGCACGTCGCCGACGTTGATGTGCGGCTGGATAGCGCCGGTGGTGCCGATACGCAGGAAAGTACGAATGCCCAGCTGTGCAAGCTCTTCAACAGCAATAGACGTAGACGGACCACCGATACCGGTAGAGCACACGATCACCGCTTTGCCATCCAGCTCTGCGCGCCAGGTGGTGAACTCACGATGGGCAGCCAGCTTGACCGGCTTATCCATCAGCGCGGCGATCTTTTCCACACGCTCAGGATCGCCAGGGACGATAGCGAGCGTAGCCCCTTGTAAATCGTTTTTGGTGAGGCCGAGATGAAAAACATCAGACTTAGACATAGGTGACTCCTCTGTGGGTCGGTTAGTCAGAAGAAGTAAAACGGTACTTTACAGAAGCAGTAAGCATATTTTCGTGACGCACCTCACCATGAATGAAAATGATTACATTGATTTTCCATAAAAAAGTGATTTACATCACATTAACAAGTTATATCGCCAAGTGCTGCACAAAAGATAGACCGTTTAAGGCACTGTGAGTTGTTAACCTGGTGTCTATATTTACCTTTGCGCTAACTCATTGGTACGGAGAATGCCATGACTGAAAAAACCGGTTTTGCACCTGCTGCGGCCCCACATGCTTCAACCATCGTGTCGACGCCAGAAGCGGCAATTACCGCGGGCGAGACCTCCATTCCCTCGCAGGGGGAGAATATGCCTGCCTGGCACGCACGGCCAAAATCGGCAGAGGGCCCGCTGCCCATCGTGATTGTGATTCAGGAGATATTTGGTGTTCACGAACACATTCGCGACCTCTGCCGCCGGCTGGCGCTGGAAGGGTATCTGGCCGTTGCGCCAGAGCTCTACTTCCGTCAGGGCGATCCGAACGACTACAGCGATATTCCAACACTGCTCAGCAACCTGGTCAGCAAAGTCCCGGACGCGCAGGTGCTGGCCGATCTCGACCACGTCGCCAGCTGGGCGGCGCGCAACGGCGGGGATCCGCATCGTCTGCTGGTCACCGGTTTCTGCTGGGGTGGACGCATTAGCTGGCTGTACGCCGCGCATAACCCGCAGCTCAAAGCCGCTGTCGCCTGGTACGGCAAACTGGTGGGTGAAAAAACGCTGAACTCACCGAAACATCCCGTCGATATCGCCACCGAGTTAAACGCCCCCGTGCTAGGGCTTTACGGCGGTCAGGACACCGGTATTTCGCTGGATTCGGTAGAGATCATGCGCCATGCGCTCCGCGCGGCAAATGCGAAGGCGGAGATTGTGGTGTACCCGGATGCCGGGCACGCGTTTAACGCCGATTATCGTCCGAGCTATCACGCAGAATCAGCCAAAGATGGCTGGCAGAGAATGCTGGCGTGGTTTAGCCAGTACGGCGGTAAGAAAGCGTAATAAAAAAGCCCGGTGGCGGCTATGCCTTACCGGGCCTACGCATCATCAAGCCTGACGCAGGTTCTGCGCCGCCTTCACCATGTTCGCCAGCGCCGCGCGCGTTTCCGGCCAGCCGCGGGTTTTCAGTCCGCAGTCCGGGTTCACCCACAGGCGTTCTGACGGAATGCGCTGGGCCGCTTTTTTCAGCAGGGCTTCAATCCACTCCACGCTCGGCACGTTCGGGGAGTGAATGTCGTACACGCCCGGCCCGATTTCATTCGGGTAGTCGAACTCTTCAAACGACTCCAGCAGCTCCATGTCTGAACGCGAGGTCTCGATGGTGATCACGTCGGCGTCCAGCGCGGCAATCGAATCCATGATGTCGTTAAATTCGCAGTAACACATGTGGGTGTGGATCTGGGTGTCATCCTTCGCCACCGCAGCGTTGATGCGGAACGCCTCCACGCCCCACTGCAGGTAGGCATCCCAGTCGCTGCGGCGCAGCGGCAGACCTTCGCGCAGAGCGGGCTCGTCAATCTGGATAATGCCAATGCCTGCCGCTTCCAGATCCGCCACCTCATCACGCAGCGCCAGGGCAATCTGTTTGGCGATGGTTTCACGGGTCACGTCTTCACGCGGGAACGACCAGCAGAGAATGGTCACCGGACCGGTCAGCATCCCTTTTACCGGCTTGTCTGTCAGGGACTGGGCATACTTCGCCCACTCCACGGTGATCGCTTCCGGGCGGCTGACGTCACCGATAACCACCGGCGGCTTGACGCAGCGGGAGCCGTAGCTTTGCACCCAGCCGTTCTGGGTAAAGACGAAGCCGTCCAGGTGCTCGCCGAAGTATTCCACCATGTCGTTACGCTCGGCCTCGCCGTGCACCAGCACGTCCAGCCCCAGGCGCTCCTGCTCTATAATCGCCTGCTTGATGTGTTCCGCGATGCCGGTGCGGTAGTGATTCGCATCCAGATTGCCCTTCTTGAAGTCCAGACGCAGGCCGCGGATCTCCGTAGTTTGCGGGAAAGAACCGATCGTCGTTGTTGGCCACGCGGGCAGATTGAAGCGGGCGCGCTGCGCTTCAGCGCGCAACTCGTACGGGCTCTGACGCTGGCTGTCCCGGGCGGTGATGGCCGCCAGGCGTTTTTCCACCGCCGGGTTGTGCACGCGCGCCGAGTGACGACGCGCCTGGATCGGGGCGCTCCATTCGGTAATCGCCGCCGTGTCGCCGCTGTTCAGCGCGTCGCGCAGCAGCGTTAGCTCTTCACATTTTTGCAGGGCGAAGGCAAACCAGCTTTTCACCTCGGCATCCAGACGCGTTTCCACGCTCAGATCGATCGGGCTGTGCAGCAGGGAACAAGATGAGGCCACCCACAGCTCACGTTTGTCGACTATGTCTTTGATTTGCGCATATTTATCGGTGAGATCGGCGCGCCAGACGTTACGGCCGTTGATCAGCCCGGCAGAGAGCAGCCAGTCCGCTGGCAGGCGCTTGTGCAGTTCCGCGACATCGTCTTTACCGTGTACGAGATCAACGTGCAGGCCTTGAACCGGCAGCGCGGTAATGGTCTTCAGGTTCGGCGTCACGCCTTCAAAATAGGTCGTCAGCAGGAGTTTTACCTGACCGGTGAGCGCGTCATACGCCGATTTGAAGGCATCGAGCCAATCCTGCGGCAGCTCAAGCACCAGCGCCGGTTCGTCGATTTGCACCCACTGAATGCCGCGTTTGCCCAGCTCACTCAGCACCTGTTTGTAGACCGGCAGAATGTCCTTCAGCAGGCTGAGTCGGTCAAACGGCTCGCCCTTTACTTTGCCCAGCCACAGGTACGTTACCGGCCCGAGCAGCACCGGCTTCACCTGGTGGCCCAGCGCCAGCGCTTCATCCACTTCGTCCAGAAGCTCCGTCCAGGCCAGCCTGAACTGCTGGCCTTTGACGAATTCCGGCACCATATAGTGATAGTTGGTGTTAAACCACTTGGTCATTTCCGCCGCTGCCGCTGGCTCCCCCGTTGGCGCGCGGCCACGGCCGATGCGGAACAGAGTATCGATATCTACCGATCCATCTTTGTTCTGATGACGAGCCGGCACGTTGCCAAGCAGCAGGCTGGTCGTCAGAACATGGTCGTACCAGGCGAAATCGCCCACCGGCAGCAGGTTAATGCCCGCCTGTTTTTGCTGATCCCAGTGGCGGGCGCGCCGCCCGCGCCCCCCCCCCC
>NZ_QFXN01000275.1:0-10073 GCF_003144775.1 Enterobacter sp. CGMCC 5087
ATTACCCGCCCAGTAGCTTTCTTGCGCTTTTTTCAGCTCGCGACGCAGGCCGACGCGAGGGAAACCGAGAGTGTGATTGCGGATTGTCATGTTTTTCTTCCTCTAATTAATTGTAAATCCTTTGGATTTTGAATTTAGGGAAGGCGGCAAGTTTGCTCATCCCCGGGAGCTTACATGAGTAAGTGACCGGGGTGAGTAAACGCAGCCAACGCACCATAAATTTAAAAGACGAAGGATTTTAGCCGTCCAGATGTTTACACATCCATAATTGGCAGTTACTGTATATTCCTCAAGCGCAAAATGTTCATGGCGAAGTGAAGGACTTTCATGATCGAGATTAAACACCTGAAAACGCTACAAGCGTTGCGGAACTGCGGTTCGCTCGCGGCGGCTGCGGCCACGCTGCACCAGACCCAGTCTGCCCTTTCTCACCAGTTCAGCGATCTGGAACAACGCCTCGGCTTCCGTCTTTTTGTGCGTAAGAGCCAGCCGCTACGCTTTACGCCGCAGGGTGAAATTCTTCTTCAGCTGGCGAATCAGGTCCTGCCGCAAATCGCGAGCGCGCTGCAGGCGTGTAACGAACCGCAGCAGACCAAACTGCGCATCGCCATTGAGTGCCACAGCTGTATTCAGTGGCTGACCCCCGCGCTTGAGAACTTCCGTCAGAAGTGGCCGCAGGTGGAGATGGACTTTAAATCCGGCGTGACGTTCGACCCGCAGCCCTCGCTGCAGCAGGGCGAGCTGGATCTGGTCATGACCTCTGACATCCTGCCGCGCAGCGGCCTGCACTATTCGCCGATGTTTGATTATGAAGTGCGCCTCGTGCTGGCGCCGGACCACCCGCTGGCCGCCAAAACGCGCATCACGCCGGAAGACCTGGCGACAGAAACGCTGCTGATTTACCCGGTCCAGCGTAGTCGTCTGGATATCTGGCGCCACTTCCTGCAGCCGGCAGGCATTAGCCCGCAGCTGAAAAGCGTGGATAACACCCTGCTGCTGATTCAGATGGTGGCGGCGAGAATGGGTATCGCGGCGCTGCCGCACTGGGTGGTGGAGAGTTTTGAACGCCAGGGTCTGGTGCAGACCAAAACCCTGGGTGAAGGACTGTGGAGCCGACTGTACGCCGCCGTGCGCGATGGCGAGCAGCGTCAGCCGATTACGGAGGCGTTTATTCGCTCAGCGCGGAACCACGCGTGCGACCATCTTCCGTTTGTGCGGAGCGCGGAGCGACCCATTGGCGATGGACCCACAGCGAAGCCAGGATCACCGCTCCCCCAATAAGGAAGCTCGGCCAGTGCGGCTGTTGCTGCCAGATGGCGAGGTTGACCAGCAGCCCTGCCGGGACATGCACGTTGTTCATGATCCCCAGCGTACCGGCGTCTACCTGCGTAGCGCCGTAGTTCCACATGAAGTATCCCAACCCTGACGCCACTACGCCCAGCCAGACAAGAACGCCCCACTGCACGGCGGTGGTCGGCAGCTTTTGCGGATTACCGAGCATAAACCACGCCGCCACCGCGACAATCGCGGCGCCCATATAAAACCAAGCAAACGCGTTATGCTGCGGCATCGGACGGGTTTCCATCAGGCGTTTGTAGCCCACCATGCCGATGGCAAAACTGATGTTGGCGAGCTGGACGAACATCAGCCCGGTCCAGAAGTGATCGCTGACTTTGTCATAGCGAATAATCGCCGCGCCGATCACCGCCAGCGCGGCGCTAAGCAGATATCCCCAGCGCAGACGACGTCTGCTGAGCAGGTCGTAAATCAGCGTGATATAGAGCGGCGTCAGCACGGTAAAGAGCAGGAACTCGGAGACAGACAGGTAGACGTAGGCCCGGAAGCTAAACAGATACATGATGCCGAGCTGCATCGCCCCCACCAGCATGTACAGCACAATCGTTTTCAGCGATTGCCCGCGCGTGCGCAGAAACGGCAGGAACACCAGCGCCGCCAGCCCCACGCGCATCAGCACCGAGAAGTAGCTGTCGACCGAACCGGCAAGGTATTCGCCAATCAGGCTAAAGGAGAAGGCCCACAGGATAGTGGTGATAATGAGTAGCGCCACAATGCTTGTCTCTCAGAAAGAAGGAGAGGCATTGTAGCGAACTCTTTAGTTGACAACTGAGCAATAAACAACCGAATGAAGATTATTCAAGGAACAGTTTACGCAGATACTTCGGTACCGCGTTGTCAGCGTTAGAACCAATCACTTCCAGCTCAGGGTGCAGATCCTTCAGACGCTGGTGCGCGTTCTGCATGATGCAGCCCTTGCCCGCCATCGAAAGCATCTCGGCGTCGTTCATGCCGTCACCGAAGGCGATACAGTCTTTCAGCCCGAAGCCCAGACGTTTCGCAACCGCTTCCAGCGCGTGACCTTTGGAGACGCCACCCGCCATTACTTCCAGACAGGTCAGGGTTGAGAAGCTCACGTTGACGCGATCGCCCCAGCGGGCGTTGATCGCCTGTTCCAGCGGGAGCAGCTCTTCGTGGCTGTCACAGGTGAAGAACACCTTGCTGATCCCTTCCGGCTCCAGCAGGCCTGGTTCGTAAAGGGAGTAATTGAATACCGCTTCCTTGAAGAAACGCATTTCATCCGGACGGTGGCGGTTCATAAACCAGTCGTCGTCGCGGTAAACGTTTGTGACGATAGCCGGGTTGTTATGCACCACGCCGAACAGATCGGCGGCAATATCGCGATCCAGATTGTGGGTAAAGATCAGATTGCCGTCGGTATCATGCACGCGCGCACCGTTGGAGGTGATCATGTACGATTTGATCTCAAGATTATCGCGGATCTGCCCTACGTCCACGTGGTGGCGGCCGGTGGCGAACACAAAGTTCACGCCACGGGCAGTCAGGAGTTTTAAGGTCTCTTTCGCGTAAGGCGACAGGGTGTGGTCGGGGGAAAGCAGCGTGCCATCTAAATCAGATGCAACAACCTGGTACATAGGGATTTCAACCTCTGGTGGAAAACAAGAATCAATTATGCCTGTTGAAAAATTCAACAATGGCGTTAAGCGCGACTGAGCGCATAGCGTCCTTTTCAAAAAGGATCTCATGGAACGCGCCGCTAATGACCAGCGGTTTACCCCCTTCACAAGGGTGACCAGCTGCAGCGCGCAGTTCACAATAGCGGTCATGCATGCGGTTATCCACCACACGCTCTTCTTCCGCCTGGATCAGAAGCGTCGGTGTGTCATCATCGCCTACGCCCGCCAGCACCTGCTCACCGGCCAAAATCCCCTCCCGCACCCAGTGCCAGGTCGGGCCGCCGACGCGCAAGCGCGGTTCATCAGCATAAAAGCGCAGGTTGCGGCGATAACGCTGCCGGCTGTGGGTTAAGACGTTGATGGCGAACGGCAGCGCGCGCCAGCGTCCTGTGCCAATGGCGTAACCTTCACGAATGCGCTGATGGCCCTCAGCCCAGTCAAGAAGATGGCGCACCATCCAGTCAGGAAAACGGATAACGATACCGTACATCGGCGCGGTCAGCGCAATGGCATCGCACTGGTGTTCATAACGCTGCAAAAACAGCGTCGATATCGCGCCCCCCATGGAGTGCGCAAGGATGTATCGCTTACGCCAGGGACCGGGCTGAACGTCCTGCTGCCAGAACGCGGCAAAATCGTCGACGTAATCGCTGAAGCGATCGACGTGCCCACGGTGCGTGTCCGGAAGCATACGTCCGGACAGCCCCTGCCCACGGTGGTCGATAATCAGGACATCGAACCCCATATGGACCAGGTCGTAGGCCAGCTCAGCGTATTTAACGTAGCTTTCAATACGCCCAGGGCAGACCACAATCACCCGGTCATTTTTTTCATTTCGGAAACGAACGAAACGCACCGGGACGCCCCCGACGCCCGTGAACTCATCTTCCTCACGCTGCCGCCAGAAATCGGTCAGCGGCCCCATAGAGAAAGCAGCAAAAGCGTTTTCTCGTGTTTCCCAGTCCTTTTTCTGCTGAAACATTGGGTTTCCACTCACGTAATCCAGGGAATATCGTTTTTTTCGTCACCGGTCACAAAATGACTCAATAATAGCGTATTGTGGCATAAAAATAGACGGTTCGGGAGTTTCAAATGACCTTCGAATGGTGGTTCGCCTACCTGCTGACATCCATTATCCTCAGCCTTTCTCCGGGCTCGGGGGCTATTAACACCATGACCACCTCCATCAATCACGGCTATCGCGGTGCGGCGGCGTCGATTGCCGGTTTGCAGACCGGGCTGGGCATTCATATTGTGCTGGTCGGGATCGGTCTGGGGACCCTGTTCTCCCGCTCCGTGCTGGCCTTTGAGGTGCTGAAATGGGCCGGGGCAGCGTATCTGATTTGGCTCGGCATCCAGCAGTGGCGCGCGGCAGGCTCCATTAACCTGAATACGCTGGCTCTGACGCAAAACCGCGGCCATCTGTTTAAGCGTGCGGTATTCGTCAACCTGACCAACCCGAAGAGCATCGTTTTCCTCGCCGCGCTGTTCCCGCAGTTTATCGTTCCGCATCAGCCGCAGGTGATGCAGTACGTGGTGCTGGGCGCGACCACCATTATCGTCGATATCATCGTGATGATTGGTTACGCAACGCTGGCGCAGCGAATTGCGGCGTGGATTAAAGGGCCTAAGCAGATGAAGGCCCTGAATAAAGTCTTTGGCTCGCTGTTTATGCTGGTTGGCGCGCTGCTTGCGTCAGCGCGTCACGCTTAGCGAGAAATGATGAGATGAATGCCGAAGCCGGCGAACAGCGCGCCGGCGAAGCCGTCAATCCACTTCGCGATACGCTGATAGCCGCGGCGCATCGCCGGTAAGGCAAACAGGCTGGCCACGATGGTAAACCAGGCAAAGGTTTCAACGACGATCAGCAGGAAGATTCCCCAGCGTGCGCCCGCGCCGACGCTATCGCCGACAAACAGCGAGAACACCGAGCCGAAATAGATAATGGCTTTCGGGTTCGCCAGATTGGTCAGCAGCCCTTTTACAAAGCTGCGGCCGCCCGTTGCCAGCTCCACCTTTGGCTCTTCCGTTTTTTTCTCTTCTTTCTTCAGCGCCCCGCGCAGCATCTGGTAGCCCATCCAGCACAGGTACAGCCCGCCGCCGACCATGATGATGTTATGCAGCCAGGCCATCTTCGCCAGGATAAGGTTCAGACCGAGCAGCGCAACGGCCGCCCAGACCATAACGCCCATGGTGATACCGAGCACGCCCATCATCGCCTCTTTGCGCGAGCGGCTGACGGCCGTTTGTGATACGAAGAAAAAGTCCGGGCCGGGGCTCATCAGCGCAACGATGTGCACTAACGCCACGGTGAGAAATAGCATTAACATAATTAGCTCGCGGGGAAATAATTTAGTGAGTCATCATCCTGGCACTTTTTCGCCCGGCTGACTACTCCTCATCATCACCATCGGCGTGAGAGCGGATGAGTGCCATAAACTCTTTACCGAAGCGCTCCAGCTTGCGTGTTCCCACGCCGTTGACGCTGAGCATTTCGCTGGCGCTGAGCGGCATCTGCTCGGCCATCTCGATCAGCGTCGCGTCGTTGAACACCACGTAAGGCGGGATATTTTCTTCGTCGGCGATGGCTTTACGCAGCTTGCGCAGTTTGGCGAACAGCTTGCGGTCGTAGTTGCCGCCGTAGGATTTCTGCATCACGCGTGGCTTCAGGGCGATGACGCGCGGCACGGCGAGCTTGAGCTCAACGTCACCGCGCAGGACCGGACGCGCCGCCTCGGTCAGCTGCAGGGCGGAGTGCTGGGCAATGTTCTGCGTGGCGAAGCCAAGGTGGATCAGTTGGCGAATAATACTCACCCAGTGTTCGTGGCTCTGCTCCTTGCCAATGCCGTAGACCGGCAGCTTGTCGTGGCCCATATCGCGGATACGCTGGTTATTGGCGCCGCGCAGCACCTCCACCACGTAGCCCATCCCGAAGCGTTGATTCACACGATAAATGGTCGAGAGCGCCTTACGCGCGTCCATCAGGCCATCGTACTGCTTTGGCGGATCGAGGCAGATATCGCAGTTGCCGCACGGCTCCTGGCGCCCTTCACCAAAGTAGTTGAGCAGCACCAGACGACGGCAGGTTTGCGCTTCGGCAAACGCGCCCATCGCGTTGAGCTTGTGGCGCTCGATATCCTGCAGCTGTCCCTGCGGCTTCTCTTCCAGACAGCGGCGCAGCCACGCCATATCGGCCGGATCGTAAAACAGCATCGCTTCCGCAGGCAGACCGTCACGCCCGGCGCGGCCGGTTTCCTGATAGTAGGATTCGATATTGCGCGGGATGTCGAAATGCACCACAAAGCGCACGTTCGGCTTGTTGATGCCCATCCCGAACGCCACGGTCGCGACGACGATCTGCAGGTCGTCACGCTGGAATTTCTCCTGCACGTCGGCGCGGATGTGGTTCTCTAACCCGGCGTGATAGGCGGCGGCGCTAAAGCCGCGGTTTTGCAGACGCGCGGCGGTGTCTTCCACCTTCGCACGGCTGTTGCAGTAGATGATGCCGGACTTGCCGCGCTGCTCCTGGACGTAGCGCAGGAGCTGATCCAGCGGCTTGAACTTTTCCATCAGCATATAGCGGATGTTGGGGCGATCGAAGCTGCTGACCTGAATATAGGGGTCGTTCAGCCCGAGCAGGCGAACGATATCCAGCCTCGTGGTGTCATCCGCCGTGGCGGTAAGCGCCATAAACGGCAGCTCGGGGAAGCGCTGACGCAGCTGGCCGAGGGCGGCGTATTCCGGGCGGAAATCGTGCCCCCACTGGGAAATACAGTGCGCTTCATCTACCGCCAGCAGGACCGGATTCCAGTGCGCGAGATGATCGAGGAAGTTATCCAGCATCAGGCGTTCCGGGGCGATATACAGCAGGCGGATCTGCCCGGTGCGACACCCGGCCATAACCTCTTGCTGCTGCTCCCGGGTTTGGGTCGAGTTGAGACAGGCCGCCGCCACGCCGTTGGCAAGCAGCTGGTCAACCTGGTCTTTCATCAGGGAAATGAGCGGGGATACCACGACCGTCAGGCCGTTAAGCACCAGCGCGGGCACCTGATAACAGAGGGACTTACCGCCGCCGGTCGGCATTACCACCAGGCAATCACGACCTTCCAGCACCGTTTCAATGATGGTTTCCTGGCCAGGGCGGAACTGCTGGTAGCCGAAGGTTTCATGCAAAACCTGTTTAGCCAGCGACTCCTGATTCAATACTTCCGCCTGCGCCACGTTAACCCCATATGCCAGAAATGAAACAGGCGCTATTTTCAGCGCCTGAGAGAGAAACTTCAACGTTTAACGCAAAAACATTCGAACAGCCTAGAGAATATCGTTCAACATCACGCCCACGCCGACGCGGGTCTGGTTGAAGTTGTAATCAATAAGCGACTCGCCGTAACCGCTGTATACCTGAGTATAGATGCGGACATGCTTCGTCATTGGATAGCTTAAGCCCACTTCCGCACCGCCGTAGCCGGTGTTCCAGTTGTACTGGCCTTTGGCGCTGAGCACGGCATCACCCAACTGATAGCCGACTTTGAGCTGGTAGTAGCCCATATATTTGGTGATATCCGGGTTATCATCGGTTTCGCCCACCACATACCACGGCTTCACTTCCACCATCCAGTTACCGTTCTGCGCCATCAGGCGCGTATAGGCACGGTTCCAGCTACGGGATGTCGGGTCAGAACGACCGTTGGAATCATGGTTAAAGCCCACTTCGACGTCACGCAGCGTCCAGCCCGCAAACTCATAATCCGTTGCAAAACCGAGGAACAGCTGCGGCTCATAGTTGGTTTCACGGAACGGCGAGGACTCTCCGCTGTTAGATAGCTGCCACCAGGATTTCTGGGTGTAAGACGCCCCGAGCACCGAGTTCGATCCCAGAATACCGCGCCAGAACGGGAACGCGAGGCTGAGCTGGAACTTCACCTCATCTTTACGCGCATTATCAGACCAGTTATAGGAGCTTATCGCCTCTTTGTTGAGATCGCTGGTCTGGGTGTAAATCACGTAGTTGGTATCATACGGATAGAGCGTGAACGGATTGTCATGCTCCTGAAGAAGGTTCGCGATAATGCTACCGTGAACGGCAGGTTTATCATGCACCTCTTTGATCGTCGCTTCCTGCGCATATGCTGTGAGGGGCAGCGCAACCGCCGCCAGTAACCAGGCCAGATACGTCCGCATCGGTGGTGTTCTCCTGCAAAAGAGTAAAATTAGCTGAATAGTTATGTGGCGAACATTCTACAGACTTCTGCGACAACTGCTGCATCCTCGTTTCTGAAAGTGGAATTCCTTGTTGCCGAGGCATAAAATCAACATTTCGTTAACAATAAGGATGTGATGCCTCATGTCAGCCATGCTTACCGCCGAAGAAGTGTTAAAACTCGTGGGCGAGATTTTTGTTTACCATATGCCGTTTAACCGCGCGCTGGGACTGGAGCTGGAACGTTACGAGAAAGACTTTGCCCAGCTAAGCTTCAACAACCAGCCGATGATGGTAGGAAACTGGGCGCAAAGTATTTTGCACGGCGGCGTGATTGCCTCCGCGCTGGACGTGGCGGCAGGACTGGTCTGCGTGGGCAGTACGCTGACCCGCCATGACACCATTAATGAAGACGAGCTTCGCCAGCGTCTGTCCCGAATGGGGACCATTGATTTGCGCGTCGACTATCTTCGCCCGGGGCGCGGAAATCGCTTTACCTGTACCAGCAGCCTGCTGCGCGCGGGAAATAAAGTTGCCGTGGCGCGCGTTGAATTACACAACGAAGAACAGGTGTATATCGCCAGCGCAACCGCCACTTATATGGTGGGTTGAGGCGGCAAAATCGGGTAAAATTAATTCACTTTTTTGTAACGGATTTTCCCGATGGATGCTAAACAGACGCGGCAGGGCGTTTTACTCGCCCTTGCCGCTTATTTTATTTGGGGTATCGCCCCGGCGTATTTCAAGCTTATCGCCTACGTTCCGGCCGATGAGATCCTGACTCACCGCGTTATCTGGTCATTCTTCTTTATGATTGCGCTGATGAGCCTCAGCCGTCAGTGGTCGGGCGTCAAAACGCTGCTGCAAACCCCGAAAAAGATTTTCCTGCTGGCGCTCTCAGCGGTGCTGATTGGCGGCAACTGGCTGCTGTTTATCTGGGCGGTGAATAATCATCACATGCTCGAAGCGAGCCTGGGGTACTTCATTAACCCGCTGGTGAATATCGTGCTGGGGATGATTTTCCTCGGTGAGCGCTTCCGCCGGATGCAGTGGGTGGCGGTGATTCTGGCCTTCTGCGGCGTACTGGTGCAGCTCTGGACCTTCGGCTCGCTGCCGATTATTGCCCTCGGCCTGGCGTTCAGCTTTGCGTTCTACGGCCTGGTGCGTAAGAAAATTGCGGTGGAAGCGCAGACGGGGATGCTGTTTGAAACCCTGTGGCTGCTGCCCGTGGCGGCGATTTATCTCTTCGGCATCGCCGACAGCGCCACCAGCCATATGGGCAGCAACCCGTGGTCGCTGAACCTGATGCTGATGGCAGCGGGCGTGGTGACCACCATTCCACTGCTGTGCTTCACCGGTGCAGCGACGCGCCTGCGTCTCTCCACGCTGGGCTTCTTCCAGTACATTGGCCCGACGCTGATGTTCCTGCTGGCGGTGGTGTTTTACGGCGAGGTGCCGGGGGCGGATAAGATGGTAACGTTCGCCTTTATCTGGGTGGCGCTGGCGATTTTCGTTGCCGATGCGATTTATACCCAGCGCAGGGTGCGCAAAGGGCTGTGATGTTGCCCTCACCCTAACCCTCTCCCACAGGGAGAGGGAATTCGATCGTAAGGCGGGTAAGCGCAGCGCCACCCGCCAGATTTTTACAGCCAGTTCCGGCGCTTAAAGTACAGATACGGCGCCAGCCCCGCGAGGATCATAAAGATAATCGCCCCCGGGTAACCAAAGCTCCATTTCAGCTCCGGCATAAACTCAAAGTTCATCCCGTAGCTGGACGCCACCAGCGTCGGCGGCAGGAACACCACGGACACTACCGAGAAGATCTTGATGATACGGTTCTGCTCGATGTTGATAAAGCCCATCGCCGCCTGCATCAGGAA
>NZ_QFXN01000276.1:0-15204 GCF_003144775.1 Enterobacter sp. CGMCC 5087
CTTCTGGAACAGAGATTCGTTGTGCGGCAGCAGGGATTCGATATCTCGTAAGATCTCACGCGCCTGCTCCAGCTGACCGCCCGGCAGACGCGCCTTGCGCACCAGGAAGTTCAGCGCGCGCTGGGTATCCATCAGACACAAGCGCACCTTCCAGCCGATATCTTCCAGCTCTGCCAGCGTGGAGAGCGCTTCGTCGTATTCATCGCCCTGATGGCCTTCCATGATCACGCGGCTAAGCTTTTCCAGATCGCTGTAGATGTTTTCAATTTCGTCCGCCAGCTGTTCAATTTTGGTCTCGAACAGATCGAGCAGCAGCTCGTAAGCGTTACCGTCCACCATTGCCTGGCTGCGGGCGCGCATACGGTAGAGGCGAAATGCCGGCAGCTCGCGCTCGCGCAGGGTAAACAGACGGCCGTCGCGAATGGTAAACGCCACGGTGGAGTTACCCGCGTGGTCTTCCGCATCTTCAAAGAAGAAGAAGGAGTGAATATGCAGACCGTCTTCGTCTTCAAAAAAACGCGCGGATGCTTCGATGTCTTCCAGTTCCGGGCGGGTTGCCAGGCTTTGCCCCAGTTCAGATTGTACGCGAAGGCGTTCATCATCGTCCGGCTCGACCAGATCCACCCATACGGCATCAATGAGGGGCTGTGACTCTTCGGCTTCAAGCCGAGTCAGTCGGTTATTTTCGAGTTGAAATGCGCTCAACATGACCGGGACTCCCAATGCAAAAAATATCGGACAGTTCGGTGGGCACACAGAAACAAATTGGGTTTCAGACCATTAAACAGCCTGACTCAGCGCGACGGGAATAATGCAGGTCGCTGACAACCACTAAGGCCATCAGCAAGAGGAGATAGCCTTAGGAGTTGTTCCTGGATGACAGGGAATTGAGCCAGTATCTACTGGGTGTGTCCAAGGCGAATGTCCTCTTAGCGTAATCGTGCGCGCATGTTACGCCAGCTATAACTGTGGCGTCAACACGCAACGGAACGCTGAAGGGCATTAATTGACCTTCACTGTATAAGGCTAGCAGATTATTACAAAATAATGATATTTTTCTGAATGTTAGACTGTTTCCAGCTTCGCATAGGCCGCCACCAGCCATTTGATCCCCTGCCCCTGGAACGCTACCTGCAGGCGGCTGTGCTCGCCGCTGCCTTCCAGATTCACAATGGTACCTTCGCCAAACTTCGAATGGCGCACGCGCTGGCCCAGCTTGTAGCCGGTGTCGGTTTCCGCAATCGGCGATCCCATGCGCTGATGGCTGACCGGACGGCTGATGCTCGCCCGCAGACGCACCTCTTCCACGCACTCCTCCGGCAGTTCGCCGATAAAGCGCGACGGACGGTGATAAACCTCTTTACCGTACAGACGGCGGGTTTCGGCGTAGGTTAGCGTCAGCTTTTGCATCGCACGCGTCACGCCCACGTAGGCCAGACGACGTTCCTCTTCCAGACGTCCGCCCTCATCCAGCGACATCTGGCTCGGGAACATCCCCTCTTCCATCCCGACGATAAACACCTGCGGGAACTCCAGACCTTTGGCGGAGTGCAGGGTCATCAGCTGAACCGCATCCTGCCAGGTGTCCGCCTGCCCTTCACCCGCTTCCAGCGCGGCGTGGGAGAGGAACGCCTGCAGCGGCATCAGGTCTTCGTCTTCTTCGTTGTAGCTGAACTGGCGCGTTGCCGTCACCAGCTCCTCTAAGTTCTCAATACGGGTCTGGCCCTTCTCGCCTTTCTCCTGCTCGTACATGGTGCGCAGGCCGGAATCTTTAATCACCCGGTCGGTCTGCACGTGCAGCGGCATGTCGGCCGTTTCCTGCGCCAGAGCGTCAATCAGCTCAAGGAAGCGCTGTAATGCGCTGGCGGCGCGTCCAGCGAGGGCTTTTTCCTGCAGCAGCTCGCGGCACGCCTGCCACAGCGTCAGCTGGCGATCGCGCGAGGCCTGACGCACCACGTCCAGCGTGCGGTCGCCAATCCCGCGGGTCGGCGTATTGACCACGCGTTCAAACGCCGCGTCGTCGTTACGGTTCGCAATGAGGCGCAGATACGACAGCGCATCTTTGATTTCCTGACGTTCGAAGAATCGCATGCCGCCATAAATGCGGTACGGCATGCTCACCTGCAGCAGCGCCTCTTCCAGCACGCGCGACTGGGCGTTGCTGCGGTAGAGAATGGCGCACTGCTCCAGCGCGCCGCCGTTGTCTTGCCAGGTTTTGATGCGGTTCACCACGAAGCGGGCTTCGTCGAGCTCGTTGAAGGCGCAGTAAATCGAAATCGGTTCGCCGTCGACGCCGTCGGTCCACAGCTTTTTACCCAGACGCCCGTTGTTGTTTTCAATCAGGGCGTTGGCCGCGCTCAGGATGTTGCTGGTTGAGCGGTAGTTCTGCTCCAGACGGATGGTTTCCGCGCCGGGGAAATCGTTGAGGAAGCGCTGGATATTCTCCACCTGCGCCCCGCGCCAGCCGTAAATCGACTGATCATCGTCGCCCACGATCATGACCTTGCCGGTATCACCGGCCAGCAGGCGGATCCACGCGTACTGAATGTTGTTGGTATCCTGGAATTCGTCCACCAGGATATTGGTGAAGCGTTCACGGTAGTGCTGCAGGATGTGCGGCTTGTTGAGCCACAGCTCGTGGGCGCGCAGCAGCAGCTCGGCAAAATCCACCAGACCGGCGCGATCGCACGCTTCCTGATAGGCCTTGTAGACGTTCTGCCAGGTCTGCTCGACCGGGTTGCCGAAGCTCTGAATGTGGTGCGGGCGCAGCCCCTCGTCCTTCTGGCCGTTGATGTACCACATCGCCTGACGCGGCGGCCACTGCTTCTCGTCGAGGTTCATCGCCTTGATCAGGCGCTTCAGCAAGCGGAGCTGGTCTTCGCTGTCGAGGATCTGGAAATCCTGCGGCAGGTTGGCGTCCATGTGGTGCGCGCGCAGCAGGCGGTGCGCCAGGCCGTGGAAGGTGCCGACCCACATGCCGCCCTGGCTGGTGCCCATCAATTGGGCGATGCGGTGGCGCATCTCCGCCGCCGCCTTGTTGGTGAACGTGACCGCCATGATGGAGTACGGGGAGCAGTTTTCCACGCTCTGCAGCCAGGCGATACGGTGAACCAGCACGCGCGTCTTACCACTGCCCGCCCCAGCCAGCACCAGCAGGTTGGTACGCGAGGCGGCAACCGCGTCACGCTGTTTGTCATTAAGGCTGTCGAGCAGGTAAGAAACGTCCATTGGCACCGTCACGTCATGTCGGGCGGGCAAATGTTTCCATTCGCCAAAACCCTGTTAATTTATACAGAACAATTGATGATTATATCAGCGTCGTGAGGGATGCCAACCGTGAAATTTCCACGTGCGGCAGAAGACGGCTGTCGGTTGCGGTCATCAGCTCCGCATTTTCCGGCTTGATCCAGCAGGCCTGCATCCCGCAGCGGATAGCACCGGCCACGTCCGTGGTCAGGTCATCCCCCACGTGCAGAATGTTACCCAGCGGCAGGTTAAGCTTATCTGCCGCCAGATGGTACATATCATTAAATGGCTTCGCGCGCCCGTGAGGACCCGCACGCAGCACGAACTCAAAATAATCGCTGAGGCCAAACAGCTCGGGCTGGGCATTGCCGTTGGTGATGGCCACCAGCGGCCACTTCTCGGCAAGCTTCGCCAGCGTGTCGTGGGTCTCCTGCGGCACGTCGATACGGCTGCGCCATTTGGCAAAGTTTTCCATGGCCGCTTCAGCACCGATGGCCGCATCCTGCGCGCTCAGGCCGGCATTGAGCATCGCCTGCTCGACCGCACGACGACGCCATTCGGTCACGTCGTGGTAAATGTCCGGCTCGGTTTCCCGCAGGGACTGACGGAGCTTCTGAAAGTCCTTGTTCTGCATCGCTTTCAGCGCGGGATGGTAGTTCTGCACAAACGCCAGCGACTCCTGCTCGGTACGCAGGATCACCTCGCGGTTGTCGTAAAGGGTGTCATCAAGGTCAAACGTCAGGGCTGAGATCTGACCAAGTGGGCGGTAAAAACGCATTATTTCCCCCGTTTGGCGCGTGGATGCGCCGCGTCATACACCGAGGCAAGGTGTTGGAAGTCTAAGTGGGTATAGATTTGAGTGGTCGACAGATTCGCGTGGCCAAGCAGTTCCTGCACGCCGCGCAGATCGCCGCTCGACTCAAGCATGTGTGTCGCAAAGGAGTGGCGCAGCTTGTGCGGATGAACGTGGCTGTTCAGCCCCTGCTTAATGCCCCACTCCGCAAAGCGCTTCTGGACGTTACGCGCCGAGATCCGTTTGCCAAGCTTCGACAGGAACAGCGCATCCTCTTCGCTGCCAAACAGCCCGCGCAGGTCAAGCCAGTGCTCAATCCACGAAACCGCATTGCGGCCAATCGGCAGGCGGCGCTCTTTGCTGCCCTTGCCCATTACCCACACTTCACCGGACTCCAGATCGAGGTGTTTGATATCAAGATTAACCAGCTCTGACAGACGCAGCCCGGCACCGTACATCACCTCCAGCATCGCGCGGTCGCGCACGGCGAGCGGATCGTTAAGGTCGATATCCAGCAGGCGGTTTACGTCGTCAACGTCGATATTTTTAGGCAGATGGCGCGGCGCTTTCGGCGTGGCGATCCCCTTTGCCGGGTTGGCTTTTAAGCCCCCCTGGCTGACCAGCCAGTCGAAGAAACTGCGCAGCGCCGAGAGCCTGAGCGCCAGGCTTGCCGGGCTGAGATTTTTTTTACGGCTACGCACGACGAACCCGCGTACCGTCGCAGCGTCACATTGTTGCCAGCTTTTCAGGCCGATTTCGGCGGCGATCTGCATGATGGCATCAAGCTGACGCTGGTAGTTGAGCAGGGTAATGGGGCTAAGCTGACGCTCCACGCCCAGATAGCGCAGAAAGCGCGAGACGTCAGTGGCGAGCAGTCCGTTCGTCATACGCGCTCAATCCAGCGCTCCAGCAGCTCGGGCAGCATCAGGGCGATCTCCTGCAGCAGGTGCGTGGCTTGCCCCTGCTCATAGTGATGCGCATCGCGGCTGGTAAATAACATGACACCCAGATCGCCATCGCGCCCCATCAGCGACATCGCCACCGAGCCAATCGCTTTGGCTTCCGGTAACACCACCAGCAGCTCAGGCCCGTTCAGCGGCCCCAGATAGTGGTGCTCATGGCCCAGACGCTGAATGCGCAGCGGTTCAAACGCCTGACGGCTAAGAGCCAGATGGGTGAACCCCGACGGTGCGCCAATGCGCCAGCGGTCAGGGAAAAGCCGAATCGTTGCGCCCGCCAGCCC
This sequence comes from Enterobacter sp. CGMCC 5087, assembly GCF_003144775.1. NCBI lineage: Bacteria > Pseudomonadati > Pseudomonadota > Gammaproteobacteria > Enterobacterales > Enterobacteriaceae > Enterobacter > Enterobacter sp. CGMCC 5087. The sequence continues at coordinate 5,283 of NZ_QFXN01000276.1, forward strand.
CAGCTCGCGAGCCCAGCGGTGGAAGCGGCTGAGGAACTCGTCAAGACTGTGCGCCGACGCCAGACGCGCCTGCAGATGCAGCAGACGATAGAACAGGCTTTCGTTGTTGCTGGCCTGCTCCATCAGCAGCGTCATATTCTCTTCAAGCTGATTGATGTGGTTGCGCGAGCGCGCCATGTGCCATTCGACCAGCGACACGGTCCCGCGAACCGGATGCGGCACGCGCATCTCTTCGACGACGCGTGCATTGCGAATAAAAAACTCAGGATTGCGCAGCAGATAATCAACAACAGCTCTGTCGTCCAGTTCCGTCACTGTTTCCTGCAGTTCTTCCCCTGGTTGTTTCATAGATGGATAAACCCGTCATAGACATGTGCCGCCGGGCCAGTCATATACAGTGGATGACCCGGTCCTTTCCAGGCGATATCAAGCCGACCGCCCGGTAATTCCACGCGAACCTCTTCTGCCAGTAACCCCTGAGAGATGCCCACGGCCACCGCTGCACAGGCACCGCTTCCGCAGGCCTGAGTCTCGCCCGCGCCGCGCTCGTAAACCCGCAGGCGAATGTGCTCGCGCTTCACCACCTGCATAAAGCCGATGTTCGCGCGCTCCGGGAAACGTTCGTGGCTTTCCAGCACCGGGCCGAGCGTTTCGACCGCGGCGGTTTCCACATCATCAACCTGAATCACGCAGTGTGGGTTACCCATTGAGACGACGCCGCACAATACTGTCTGCTCGGCCGCACGCATAATATAGGTCTTTTCCGCTTTGTTTGCGCGAAACGGCACGACGGAGGGCTCGAAGTTAGGCTCGCCCATGTTCACGCGCACCAGCTCATCATCGGTGACGCTGAGCACCATGCGGCCATTGGCCGTGCTGACGCGGATATCACGCTTGTTGGTCAGCCCTTTCAGGCGGACAAAGCGGGCAAAACAGCGCGCGCCGTTGCCGCACTGGTTAACTTCGCTGCCGTCCGCGTTAAAAATACGGTAGTGGAAATCGAGGTCGGGATCGTACGGTGGCTCGACCACCAGCAGCTGATCGAACCCCACGCCCAGATGCCGATCCGCCAGGCGACGGATCAGTTCCGGGGAGAAAAACACATTCTGCGTTACCGCGTCGACGACCATAAAATCGTTGCCAAGGCCATGCATTTTAGAGAACTGCATCATTTGCTCCATTGCGCGGGTACAGAACGTTGTCGTCAGAGATTAACCTGAGTCGGGCCACCGTTGTCGCCACGATCGTTAGTATTTGGCGTGGTGGACTCAATGCCGCTTTGCACGGGTTTCGTCGGCGGCGGCGCGGTTTTATCCGCCGGTGGGAAGTACAGTGGTCCCTTCAGTCCGCAGCCAGTCAGGCTAAACAGCGTGATGAGAACGGCAAGCGTTCGGAAAGCGTTTTTCATTATAAAGTTGCCCGTAAGTTCAAATCTGTTTCTATCATCGCAGGAGAAGACACAAAAGCAAGAGTTTGCCGCTTTCCTGCAACGGGAATTATTTAGGGTTATACTGCCGGCATCACGAAAAACAGGAACAAAACCATGAACGACAGTGAATTCCATCGCCTTGCCGACAACCTGTGGATGACCATCGAAGAGCGTCTTGACGACTGGGATGGCGACAGCGATATCGATTGTGAAATCAACGGCGGCATTCTGACCCTGAGCTTCGAAAATGGCAGCAAAATTATTATTAACCGCCAGGAGCCGCTTCACCAGGTGTGGCTGGCCGCGAAACAGGGCGGCTATCATTTCGATCTGAAGGACGGGGAATGGGTTTGCGACCGCAGCGGCGTACCGTTCTGGGATCTGCTGGAACAGGCGGCAACCGCGCAGGCGGGTGAGGCTGTGAGTTTCAGGTAGTTTTGTTGCCGGGTGGCGCTGCGCTTACCCGGCCTACGGGTTCGAGCTGTTGTAGGCCCGGTAAGGCGTAGCCGCCACCGGGCGAGCGAAAAGGCTCAGGAGAAATACTGCTGCAACAGCGGCGCGGTGTCCTGATTGGCAGGCGCGGCAGGCGTTACGGCCTGGGTGCGGAACGGGATCACCTGCGTACGACCGTCGACGTTCACAATCTGGTAGAACTGCGGCAGGTTAAAGTTGATAAAGCTTGAGCCGTAGGTGAAACGGTCATGCGAAGAGGAGTAGAAGCGGCTGACGTCGCGCACCAGCTCCTCTTTACTGCCTTCACAGTGGTGATACACCTCGGCGCGGTTGGTCTCATCAAGAATGTAGATGTTGAACCCGGCATCGTCGCCCGACTCTTCAAAGAAGAACTGAATAATCCCTTCGCTGGCGAATCCGTCCACCACCTGCGGGAGCTTAACGTGGTTGGTTTCCACCTGCACCGACAGGCCATGCAGCTTGTTGTGTGAAATCGCGCCGTAGAACTCGATGGCGTTTTCCAGCTTCTGTACCGACACGTTCAGGCGTTCGAAGAACAGGCCCCAGGTCTGACCGGAAACGCGCAGCGCTTTAAAGCGTCCGGTTTCCTGACGGGTGCTGGACAGACGCAGTTCGATACACTCGGAAACCAGCTGCTGCACGCGGGTACGAATTAAACCGCGCAGGTGCTGGCTGTAGCAGAACACCTCAACGCTGTCCGGCGGTGCGGCATCCTGGTGCATCTTGCCGAGAATCGTTTTCAGCGCTTCGATCATCGCCTGCTCGCCGTTGAAATGCAGGGTACGCACTTCGTTCCACGAGTTGCGGTACAGCAGATCCACGCTGCCCACCAGGCAGTTTTGCTGCTCGCCAAAGCTGAAAACGTCCAGCTTGCGGAAGTCAAAGTGAACCACCTGATTGCGGAAGGCCGCCGTCGGGTCGTATTCCAGGTTGACGATAATCGCCAGATGGCGAATTTCGCACGGGCTGTAGAGCGCTTTCGGCGTTGGGGCGGGCAGACGCAGCGGGAAGTGGTGCGACACATCCGCGACCATCTCCTGCAGCTTAGCGAGATCAACCACCTCGTTGCCTTTGATAAACAGGCGCGTGCGCGAGGTCAGCAGGCCGTTAAACCAGGCCCAGGCCACCAGCTTGTTCAGGTAGCGGTTATACTCCAGCGGCTGATGGCTGATGATTGAATCCATGCTTGGCGCACGGTTATACAGATACCACCCGGTGCGGTTTGCGCGGCCCGGCGGCACGTAGATAAAGGTCAGATTCGGTTCTGACAGGTCTGGCGAAATCTGCGGGTTAACCAGGGTGACTTTACCCGGCAGCGCTTCAAACGCGGCATACAGCTTACGGGTTAATACCCCGATGTCCTGCGGGCTGGCGGAAACGCTGAGGTTGTTACGGCGCGCAAAGCGGATCAGGTTACGATAGCTTTGCATCATCGCATCGAGCAGTTCGTTGTGCGCTTCACGCACCTGATCGATTTTCCAGTTGGCCCGGTTGTCGAGCATGGACAGACGCGCTTCGTCCCATCCCCACTCTTTCACTAACTGACTGACCACTTCACGACGCCAGCCCACGCAGGCGCGCTCGCGGCTCAATTTCTCACAGACTTTGAGATAGAAACATCGACGCACCAGGTCAAGACGCGTGGTGTCATCAATGGCTTTCAGGTATTCGGTCACGCGCTCCAGCATCATGCAGTAGGCGTCCAGCCCGAAGGAGACGATCTCCCCGTCGTGCAGACGTTGCTTGATATCTTTCGCCAGCAGGCGAGGCGTGGGGTATTCCCAGGAATAGGCTTCCAGCAGCAGCGTTTTCAGCACCGCTTTGTACGGCGAGTCGATACTTTTATAGAGCTGCCAGAGGCTTGCGCCAAAGTACTCTTCTGCTGACAGAGAGCTCAGACCGCCGAGGTCCAGCCATTCGTTTGGCGTCAGTACGCCCTGCGCATAAAGCGACATGACGTAGTCATCGTAATGCTCTTCTTCTTCGCAAGGGACCATATTCCACAGAATACGCTTCCCGGCCAGACGCACAGCAGTACGGTAAAATTCATCCAGCAGTAAGATGTGCTGAGTCGAGCCGCAGTCCTCGCCACCCAGACTGCCGCTTTCGTTATGGCGGAAACGGTTTTCATCAATCAGGAAGAAGCTTACTTCCACGCCGAGCGAGGCCGCCCAGCTCTCCAGCAGGCTGCACTTGCGCTGCAGCAGCTGACGCTCGTCGTTATCGAGCCAGGACTGATGGCAGACCCAGATGTCCAGGTCCGAAGAACAGCTTTGCCCTACCGATGAGGTGCTCCCCATCGAGTAAACGCCGGTAATCGGTAGTTCACCTTTTGGAGACTCCTGTGGCGGCATGCCGCGGTAGAGTTCCAGTTCGTTGAGGTAATGCTGTTGGGTTTCATCAGGCGTGAAAAGGCAAATGCCCTGGGGAACGTTACCGTCAAGGTAGCCAGGCATCAGCGGATGGTGATAGTGCAATAATGTCGGCAGCAGACTGTATACCTGCTGGAAAGCAGGGCCCATGGCAGCAAGCGCGCGATCCACACGCAGTTGATTAATGGCATCCAGTCTCTGTTTCAGAGTCTCAATATAGAGGTACAAGACGTATCGCCTGATGTTTCCGGGTGTCGCAAGCTATTCAAAACACGAATAACAGCGGACCCGCAGTATTTCAAAAAGATAACCGTTACCCTTTTTCGCCCTTATCATTTTTGGTGGTACCGACGAAAAAATGGTCTAAAACGTGATCAATTTAACACCTTGCCGGTTGACCGTAAAGAAAGATGCGCTACATACAAGTGTAGCACCGTTCTGTACGTGTAAATTCCTGAATACGGCTATGGCTGACGAATACGCCGCCCTGTCCCTCTCGCGCTTCATCAACCGTAAAACTGCCATCCCAGAGTCAACAATGTTAGGATGGTTAGCGATTGATAATGACGGTAACAAGCATGTTAGACAATGTTTTGAGAATTGCCACACGCCAAAGCCCCCTCGCGCTCTGGCAGGCACATTATGTGAAGCAGCGCCTTGAAGCCTGCCACAGTGGATTGCGCGTCGAGCTGGTGCCGATGGTCACGCGCGGTGACGTGATCCTTGATACGCCCCTGGCGAAAGTGGGCGGCAAAGGCCTGTTTGTCAAAGAACTGGAACTGGCATTGCTTGAGAACCGCGCCGATATCGCCGTACATTCAATGAAAGACGTGCCCGTCGAGTTCCCGGAAGGGCTGGGGCTGGTGACCATCTGTGAACGCGAAGATCCGCGCGATGCGTTTGTCTCTAACCACTATGACTCGCTCGACGCGCTGCCGGAAGGTAGCGTGGTTGGCACGTCCAGTTTACGCCGTCAGTGTCAGCTGGCAGAGCGCCGTCCTGACCTGATCATTCGCTCGCTGCGCGGTAACGTCGGCACGCGTCTGGGCAAGCTGGATAACGGCGATTACGATGCCATTATCCTCGCCGTTGCCGGCCTGAAGCGTCTGGGGCTGGAGTCGCGCATTCGCGTGGCGTTGCCGCCAGAGCTGTCGCTCCCGGCCGTGGGCCAGGGCGCCGTCGGCATCGAGTGCCGTCTGGACGATTCGCGTACCCGCGAACTGCTCGCGCCGCTGAACCATGACGAGACCGCTATCCGCGTAAAAGCCGAGCGTGCGATGAATACCCGCCTCGAAGGGGGATGCCAGGTACCGATTGGCAGCTATGCTGAATTAACAGAAGGCGAACTGTGGCTGCGCGCGCTGGTGGGCGCCCCGGACGGTTCGCAGATGGTACGCGGCGAACGTCGCGGTAAAGCGCAAGATGCCGAGCAGCTTGGCGTGTCGCTGGCTGAAGAGCTGCTGGATAACGGCGCCCGCGAGATTCTGGCTGACGTTTATAATGGAGAGCCCCCTGCATGAGTATTCTTGTCACCCGCCCTTCTCCCGCAGGAGAGCAGTTAGTGAGCCGTCTGCGCGCACTGGGGCAGGTGGCCTGGAGTTTTCCGCTCATTGAATTCTCCCCCGGTCGGGAGCTCTCCGCGCTCGCCGACCAGATGAATACTCTTCAAGAAGGCGACCTGCTGTTTGCGCTGTCGCAACATGCCGTGGAATTTGCCCACGCGCAGCTGCAACAGCAGGGTTTGACCTGGCCAGCCGCCCCCCGCTATTTCGCGATTGGCCGCACAACGGCACTGGCGCTGCATACCGTAAGCAGCGTGGACGTTTGTTACCCGTTAGATCGGGAAATCAGTGAAGTCTTGCTACAATTACCTGAATTACAAACTATTGCCGGAAAGCGCGCGCTCATTTTGCGCGGTAATGGTGGCCGCGAGCTGCTGGGCGAAACGCTGCGTGAACGTGGTGCAGACGTGACGTTCACTGAGTGCTATCAGCGTTGTGCAAAACACTACGATGGCGCGGAAGAGGCGATGCGCTGGCACGCGCGCGGCATTAATACGCTGGTGGTCACCAGCGGTGAAATGTTACAACAGCTTTGGTCGCTGATACCGCTCTGGTATCGCGAAAACTGGTTACTCCGCTGTCGGCTTCTGGTCGTCAGTGAGCGTCTGGCGAACCAGGCCCGGGAACTGGGCTGGCAGGATATTCGGATCGCTGATAACGCCGACAACGATGCGCTGCTGCGCGCATTACAATAACTCTCAAATGGGAAGCCATAATGACGGAACACGACAAATCCTCCGCCGTGGTTGAAGAGACCAGGGAGACTGTGGAGACGACGCCACAGCCAGAGACGACTGAGAAAACCGCTGAGAAGAAAAACGGCAGCAACAAAACGAGCCTCGCGCTGAGCGCGATTGCCATCGCCATTGCGCTGGCAGCAGGGGTTGGCCTGTACGGTCTGGTGAAGCAACAGGGTGCGAATCAGACGTCCACCAGCGACGCGCTGGTGAATCAGCTCACCGCCCTGCAAAAAGCGCAGGAGGCGCAGAAAACCGAGCTGGAAACGGTGATTAAGCAGCAGGCCGCCGCGCTTGCCGAGGCGAACAGCAAACAGGAAGAGCTGGCTAAACAGCTGGGCGACGTGCAGCAGAAAGTCGCCACGATTTCCGGTACCGATGCCAAAACCTGGCTACTCTCGCAGGCTGACTTCCTGGTGAAGCTCGCCGGACGTAAGCTCTGGAGCGATCAGGACGTCACCACTGCCGCCGCGCTGCTGAAAAGCGCCGACGCGAGCCTGGCAGACATGAACGACCCGAGCCTCATTACCGCGCGTCGCGCGATCACCGAGGACATCGCCAGCCTCTCCGCCGTCTCGCAGGTGGATTACGACGGCATTATCCTCAAGGTGAACCAGCTGTCGAATCAGATTGATAACCTGCAGCTGGCGGATAATAACGACGACGACTCCCCGATGGATTCCGACGGTACCGAGCTTTCCAGCTCTCTGAGCGAATGGCGCATCAACCTGCAGAAAAGCTGGCAGAACTTTATGGACAGCTTCATCACTATCCGCCGTCGCGACGAAACCGCCGTGCCGCTGCTGGCGCCGAACCAGGATATCTATCTGCGCGAAAACATTCGTTCCCGCCTGCTGGTGGCGGCTCAGGCCGTGCCGCGTCATCAGGAAGAGACGTACAAACAGGCGCTGGATAACGTCTCAACGTGGGTACGCGCCTACTACAACACTGATGATGCGACGACCACCGCCTTCCTCGAAGACATTGATAAGCTGAGCCAGCAGAACATCACCATGAACGTGCCGGATAAGCTGGCCAGCCAGCCGATTCTGGAAAAACTGATGCAGACGCGCGTACGTAACCTGCTGGCGCAGCCGGGCGTGCCGGCAGAGCCGTCGGGCGGAGCGGCACCTGCTCCGGTTCAGGCGCCTGAAAGCGCACCGCAAGGAGAGTAATGATGCTAAAAGTCCTCTTACTCTTCATCCTGCTGATCGCCGGGATCGTGCTGGGACCTATGCTTGCGGGTCATCAGGGTTACGTCCTGATCCAGACGGATAACTACAACATTGAAACAAGCGTAACCGGCCTGACGATCATTCTGATCCTCGGCGTGGTGGTGCTGTTTGCGATCGAGTGGATCCTGCGCCGTATTTTCCGCACCGGTGCCCACACGCGCGGCTGGTTCGTTGGCCGCAAGCGCCGCCGCGCCCGCAAGCAGACCGAACAGGCGCTGCTTAAGCTTGCCGAGGGTGACTATCAGCAGGTTGAAAAGCTGATGTCGAAAAACGCCGACCATGCCGAACAGCCGGTGGTGAATTATCTGCTCGCTGCCGAAGCAGCTCAGCAGCGCGGTGACGAAGCCCGCGCCAATCAGCATCTGGAGCGGGCGGCAGAGCTGGCTCACGGCGACCCGATTCCGGTAGAAATCACGCGCGTTCGCCTGCAGCTGGCGCGCAATGAAAATCACGCGGCGCGTCACGGTATCGATCGCCTGCTGGAAGTTGCGCCACGTCATCCGGAAGTGCTGCGTCTTGCCGAGCAGGCGTATATTCGTACCGGCGCCTGGGGCTCGCTGCTGGACATCATTCCGTCGATGGCGAAGGCCGAGGTGGGCGACGATGAACATCGTGATGAACTTCAGCGTCTGGCATGGATTGGCCTGATGGATCAGGCGCGCGCCGACCTGGGCAGCGACGGTCTGAAAACGTGGTGGAAGAATCAGAGCCGTAAGACGCGCCAGCAGGTTCCTCTGCAGGTCGCCATGGCGGAACATCTTATTGAATGTGACGATCATGACACGGCTCAGGAGATCCTCCTCGACGGCCTGAAGCGCCAGTATGACGATCGTCTGGTGATGGTGATCCCGCGCCTGAAAACCAATAATCCTGAGCAAATCGAAAAAGTGCTGCGTCAGCAGATTAAAAGCGTCGGAGATCGTCCGCTGCTGTGGAGCACCCTCGGTCAGTCGTTAATGAAGCATGGCGAATGGCAAGAGGCGAGCCTCGCCTTCCGTGCGGCGCTGAAACAGCGTCCGGACGCGTTTGACTACGCGTGGCTTGCCGATACGCTGGACAAGCAGCATAAGCCGGAAGAGGCAGCCGCCATGCGGCGTGACGGGTTGCTGCTAACGCTGCAAAATAATGGTACGCAGCAGTAAATAAAAAGGAGGCCAGAGGGCCTCCTTTTTTTATCGCCTTTCTCCTGCTACATTCTTTGCACCCACATCCGCAAACGAATCCGCCAATGTAACGATGTCTTTTCATTAACCTTTTTTCACACACGCGCACATTTTGCAGCGTGGACTAAATCGTTTTTGAAAGGAAATCTCAATGAACTCGCTTTTGTATGCGCTTATCCAGGCGCTGCGCTGCCACCGCTGGCTGCGCCTGCTTGCCTGTGCTTTTATCTTTTCGTCACTGGGGAATGGTCTAACCCAGGTTGTGGTATTCGGTTTGCTGCTAGCGTGGTCAGCCCCGCCCGCTCTGCTCACTCTCGCTTTTCTTTTCGCTACGGTACCAGGTTTCATCGGCAGTATCTTCGGTGAGAAGCTGTGCTCACGCTTTTCGCCGATATCCCTGCTGATACTTACCGAGGTGCTGGGCCTGCTCGCCCTGCTCTTTCCCCTGCTTGGCGTAGGTTACCACAGCGTTGCCGCATTGCTCGCCGTGCAATCCACCGAAGCCCTGCTCAGCGGGATGAGCTGGCCTGCGTTGACATTGCTCTTTAAGCGCGGACTTAGCGAAGCAGAGCTGCCCGCTGCAACCTGTCTGGAAAATGTGATTTTTGCTTCTCAGGTGTTGTTAGGGACCGGACTCGGCGTGGTGCTGTTTCAGAAGACATCCGTGTTTACCCTGCTGGCCATTGATGCCGCGAGCTTTCTGGGCTCATTAGTACTGCTATGGCTGGCTGGACGCCGGTTTTCTCCGATACCAGGCCCCACCGCTATGGAAAAGGGGGATTCTGCAACATTACGCTGGCAGGCGTTGACCGTTCGGCAGAAACGCAGCCTGCTCATCCTACCGGCTCTGGCCGCCGTCGGCTCACCGGCGATGGCGCTTCTTCCGGCACTGGCCCAGCAGCTCCGTCCTCAGGATGCGGCGGGCCCTGCTTTTCCTTTTCTTTTTGCGC
>NZ_QFXN01000277.1:0-980 GCF_003144775.1 Enterobacter sp. CGMCC 5087
TTTGTGGCCCCCTGCTGCTAAAAAAAGAGAGCCTGACGCGCGTTGCGGCCCACACGCCGCGAATAATCGTTTGCCTGAGCATCTTTCTGACCGCTTACGGCATTCTGCCGCTTTTGTCCGGGTGGACGGTATGTGCGCTGGGGATGATCTTTATCGCGCATCTGGCCTCGAATGTTCTCTTCGCTGCGGGCACGTTTGGCGTACTCAGTAGTTTTCCTCTCACGCAAACCGCTTCGGCCAGCGGTAAAGCCTGGCGCTGGCAAACGCTCAGCGCCTCTCTTTTCACCGGCATTGCAGCGGCGGTGGCTTCAGGGTTTGGCTCAGTACAGGCGCTCTATGCTGTCTCTGCATCGGCCCTGCTGATGGTTGCCCTGATCATGCGCTTGTATCGGGAATAAGGCATAAAAAAACGCCTGCTATAAAAGCAGGCGTTAAAACAGGTCTGTAAGACAACATATTTGGTGCTTCACTCAACGTTGTGTCCATGGTGTCTGATGAGGCCGAAGCGACATCTGTCAGTGGACGATAAGCACCGTAAATGGCTCTGCGTCATTCCTGAGTTTATGAGGCACTGAGGCGAACATAAGAGATGGAATGAGCATCTACACGCATATTATTGCACGTAACGTGCCAACATAACACCCATAACTTTTACATGACGCAACATTTTAAGATAAAAGGAAATTATGCTGCTAAGTGCCGTTTTAGGCGCTACAACGTATCGGGAAAAGGCAGGAATATGTCGCCAGGAGAAGACAGTAAAACCCATAAATTTTTTTTTATTTAAATTTCAATGAGTTGTATGTCGCTGTATTGCGACAAAGAAAAAGGACGCTGTCGGAGAATGACTACAGGGATGAGAAGCCGCAGAAAACAAAAAACCCCGCCGAAGCGGGGTTCAAAATTGGTCGGCGAGAGAGGATTCGAACCTCCGACCCACTGGTCCCAAACCAGTTGCGCTACCAAGCTGCGCTACTCGC
>NZ_QFXN01000278.1:0-3102 GCF_003144775.1 Enterobacter sp. CGMCC 5087
TGTACTGCTTTTTGAATTTTTAGTTCAATTCATTTAAAAAGTCGTGGTGCGAGGGGGGGGACTCGAACCCCCACATCCAAAGGACACTAACACCTGAAGCTAGCGCGTCTACCAATTCCGCCACCTTCGCAATTCACAACTCTTTCAAATAATGGGGTGGCTAATGGGATTCGAACCCACGACAACTGGAATCACAATCCAGGGCTCTACCAACTGAGCTATAGCCACCACTGTATTCTTTCACGCGGTACTGACTACTTCTCAGACCACCGCAGCTCTAGCGCCGGGACTAAAATGGCGCGCCCGACAGGATTCGAACCTGAGACCTCTGCCTCCGGAGGGCAGCGCTCTATCCAGCTGAGCTACGGGCGCTTAGCGCCGTTGCGGGGCTGGATATTACGTACCTCCGTCCCCGCTGTCTAGTGCTTTTTTGAAAAAAATGCGCGTTTGGTTATGGTTTGCACATTTTGCCGCTTATTCCTCCACTTTCTGCGTAGTGCCGCGGCGACCCAGGCCAAAAAGCTTATATGCGGCCGTCACAGCCGCCAGGAAGATCATCCCGACAAACAGCGACATGCGGGTATCTTCATTAAAGTACATGCCGATTAATACGCAAATCAGGAACGCCATCGTCAAATAGTTCGCATAGGGGAACAGAATTGAGCGGAACGGATGGCTTTCGATCGCTTTTTTATGCGCATGGCGGAAACGTAGCTGGCTGATGAGGATAACAAACCACGGCACCATGCCCGGCAGTACGCTGGCGCTGTAGACGTAAACGAACACGCGCTGCGGGTTAGGAATGATGTAATTCAGGCAAGAACCAATCAGCAGGATTACAATGGAGACCGCCACACCCGCCACCGGTACGCCGGCACGTGAGACTTTACTCATCGCCGCAGGCAGCTGGTTATTCTTCGAAAGCGCATAGAGCATACGCCCGCAGCTGTACATCCCGCTGTTACAACCTGACAGCGCTGCCGTCAGGACCACAAAGTTGATGATACCCGCCGCCGCCGTGATACCAATTTTGGCGAAGGTTAAAACAAACGGGCTACCCGTCGTGCCAATTTCGTTCCACGGGAAGATGGTCACGATTACGAAGATCGCGCCCACATAGAAAATCAGGATGCGCCACAGCACTTTGCCCACCGCGCTACGCAGCGTGACCTGCGGGTTTTTCGCTTCACCGGCGGTAATACCGATCAGCTCGACGCCCTGATACGAGGCCACAACGATACACAGCGCCGTCAGGAAGCCCTTCCAGCCGCCGGCAAAGAAGCCGCCGTTTTCGGTCAGGTTGCCAAAGCCGATAGCGTGTCCACCGTTGCCAAAGCCGAAGAAAATCACGCCCAGGCCGACGACAATCATCACGATAATCGTGGTGACTTTGATCATTGCGAACCAGAACTCAATTTCACCGTAAAGGCGCACGGCTGCCAAGTTTGCCAGCGCCACCAGCCCCACGGCAATGAGCGCGGGTATCCACTGGGCCATGTCTGGGAACCAGAACTGGACGTAGACCCCTATCGCGGTGATCTCTGAGATGCCCACCGCCATCCACATAAACCAGTAAGACCAGGCCGTAAGGTATCCGAAGAAGGGGCTCATATAGCGATGCGCGTAAACGGCGAAAGAGCCGGTTACCGGCTCCAGGAAGAGCATTTCGCCCATGGAACGCATAATGAAGAAAACAAACAGCCCGGCGATAATATACGCCAGTAATACGGAAGGGCCTGCCCATTTGAGCGTGCTTGCGGAGCCCATAAACAGGCCCACGCCGATAGTGCCGCCCAGCGCTATCAGTTCAATATGACGAGCTTCCAGCCCACGCTGTAGCTCCGGTTGTTTCTCTGCCATAGATCCTCGATTGTGTTTGCTGTTTCCCGGCTTAATACCGGGTATTGTTTTTTAGGGGTACTAAAATACGGAGCGAATGGTTTCCTAAAATCTGCCAAATGGCAAACGATGCATTAAAAAAATGAATGCATTGCACAGATTATCAGCAGTTTTGCAGGCGAGTTGCAGCGCGAATAGCATATCGCGCTACATTTTGATTACATTTTCCCGGTGTAATGCCAGGCGAGGTAGCGAAGCAGACGGATCTGACGTTTAATGCGCGTCGGTTGCGATAGCAGGCGGTAAAGCCACTCCAGCCCCAGATTTTGCCAGACCTTTGGCGCACGCTTAACGTGGCCGGTAAAGACGTCGTACGTGCCGCCGACGCCCATGTAGAGGGCATCAGGACAGACCAGACGGCAGTCACGCATCAGGATCTCCTGACGCGGGGAGCCCATCGCCACGGTGACAATTTTCGCCCCGCTGTCACGAACGCGCTCAAACAAAGCCTGTCGATCTTCCGGTTTGAAGTAACCATCCTGGCTGCCGACGATATTAACATTCCATTGACGACGCAGTTTCTCCTCCGTCTGGGCCAGTATCTCCGGCTTCCCGCCAATCAGGAACACGGGCGTACCCTGCGCACCTGCGCGGGCCATAAGCTGCTCCCAGAGATCGGCCCCCGCCACGCGGGATACATTAGCGTCAGGATACTTTTTACGGATAGAGCGGACTACGCTGATCCCGTCCGCGTATTTAAATTCAGCCGCTTCAATCAGGCTTTTGACTTCCGCATTATCCTCAACCGCCAGCATTTTTTCCGCGTTGATGGCCACCAGCGTACCGGATTTCATCTGGCCGTCGGCGAACAGAAAGTCCAGCGCGTGCTGCATGTCGCGCCAGCCAATAAGCTGCAGGCCACGTAGCGCATAGCGCGGTGCAGAAATTTTATCAGTCATTACTATCCTTACTCAGACTTGCGACAGCGTTGTGCTGCCCTGCCGCTCGCGCTTGTGCACAAGCCCTGCGCTGTCAAACAGCCAGTACAACAGTTTGGCCAGCAACAGGCAGAGGCCGAAAACGACCATGAAGAACACCACGCGCGAAACGAACGAGTCCAGCCCTTCGCGCGCCAGAACGATCATATTGAAAATGGCACCAAAGCAGAAACTGTGCAAAATGGCGGCTTTATAGCGGTTGGTCTCTTCGTTGCCGCGCAGGTAAAGCCAGTCGAACCACTTGATAATCAGCCCCACGGCAACC
>NZ_QFXN01000279.1:0-3524 GCF_003144775.1 Enterobacter sp. CGMCC 5087
GGCAGAATGAACCACGCCCCCCCCATCACCACCAGGGAACCAATCAGCGTTGGCGAAATTGCCAGACCGGAATGGTTGTTCAGCACTTCCCAGGTAAAGTAATTTGCCGTGTTAAGCACCACGCCAGGCCGGTCCGGCCATAGCCAGGAAGGGATAAAAACGTAGAAGTCGCGAACAATCGGTGCCAGCCCCTGGAAATCAATCTTGTCGTAGTTTTGCAGCAACAATGCCAGATTTTCCCATGGCGAGAAGGTATCGCGAGTCAGGTAGAGGAACGTGTAAAACGCCTCATCGCCCGCCACGTTCATCCCGTAGCGCTTCAGCGCCAGCCAGAACATCCCGACAATGCCAAACACGCCTGCCGCAACCAGCATCCACAGCGAGATCCAGCCGCGAATGATGCCGATAAACAGGAAGATGGCGAAGGCGATGATAATGTTCGCGCGCGTGCCGCCCACAATCATGTAGGTCAGAATGCCAAACGCGACGGTGCTGACCAGGAAAAACAGCCACGCTTTGCTGTCCTGGCGCAGGAAAAAGACCACCAGCATCGCCGGAATGAAGAAGTAGAAGAAACGCTTAAGCGCCACGCCCGAGACTTCGGCCGAAAAAATCTGGCTGTAGGAGTGGAGCTTAAACAGCAGAAAGCCGTTATGCATGAAGAAGATACCGACGCTGACTAGGGCGATGGTCATCAACATCACCCACGTCAGGTGGGTTTCCACCCGATTCATGGTAAAAAGCGGCCGGCGCGGGACTGCAGCCTGCGCTGAACGCAGACGCGTTTTATAGGTGACGTAGTAGACGGCATAGAAGCAAGTCGCCGCCAGAAGCGCCTGGAGCAGGATTTCCGGCGGCGCGACGCTCACGTCAAAACGGAAGACCAGAATGCTGGTCAGCGGGAAGCCGAAAAAGAAGGTCAGCAGAAACAGTAACGAGAAGAAAACGTTAAAGTTGAAACGTACCCGGCGGAATTCAAACCAGGTAAGCGTGGCAATAAACAGGGT
Organism: Enterobacter sp. CGMCC 5087; assembly: GCF_003144775.1. Taxonomy (NCBI): domain Bacteria; kingdom Pseudomonadati; phylum Pseudomonadota; class Gammaproteobacteria; order Enterobacterales; family Enterobacteriaceae; genus Enterobacter; species Enterobacter sp. CGMCC 5087. Next base: position 1,008 of record NZ_QFXN01000279.1, read on the forward strand.
GCTCAGAAGCCAGACAACCAGTAAGCCGCTGAATTGCAACTGACTCATGCTTTGTCTCCTGAAGCGATACGCAGCGCGCGGTGCCACGGCGTGAGGTAATTCGGGCTGAAAAAATCGATGCTATTTTTATCCACCAGCGTGAGCTGGCGTTGGGCTTCCCGAACCACCTCGACATTCAGCGTGTCTGAGGTAAACAGCACCGGAATATGCTGCTCGGCCATGTCCTGCCAGAACGGGTTGTCGCGGTTGAGCACGCACGGTACACCCGCCTGAATCAGCAGACACAGCGTGCCGATTCCCTGCTGTCGGGCGAAGATGAAATAGCCAAGATCGCATTTTCTCAGCAGCGCAAGATATTCATCAAATTCCAGCTTATCGCTAAGGATGTGCAGGTTTTCTGCACTAAACAGCGCAAGCCCCTGTTGGCGAACGTCAGCAATATAGGCGTCGTTGTTGGCGGGATAGCCCATCGGCACCACCACGTTCACCGTGTCGCCAAACTGCTGATGTACGGCCCTGAGCGCCGCGACGTGTTCGTTACTGCGATCGCCGGAATTCCCCACCAGGATCGTCAGCTTGCCTTCACGCACCGCGTCATTTGCCATGGCGTTCAGCGCCGGATCCATGCGGGTTGGGAAATAGAGGAGTTCTCCGCGCACGTTCGGGTGCTGTTTAGCAAAATAGTTGAGATCGCCGCGGGTGGCAAACACACAGCCTACGCGCCCCTGCGCCATGCGCCGCAGCGGATAGAAAAGACGGAATTTCCAGCCGCGGGAGACTTCGTAGAGATCGGCTCCCCAGATATGCCAGCTGCACTGGGAGGATTTAATCCCCCCGCTGAGCAGCGCCAGCCACAGGCCGGTATTGAACTGCCCGTGGAAAAAGAAACGTTGCTTACGATCCGCTTTGGCTTTGGCAATGACCGCCTTCGCCAGCGCGGCCTTATCCGGCCAGAAGCGAATCGTCAGCGCCGGAAACGCCTCGCTCAGGCCCTTATCCTGACCTGCAACCATAAACTCACGCGCATCAGGATTACCCGATGCCAGCTCGTCGTTGAAGAACCGCAAAACGGTCTGGTTATGGTGTGGGATATCCGATCCCAGGATGTGAATCAGTGCAGTCATGCGCGTTTACGCCACAATAAAAATACGCCGCAACAGGCGGCGAAATAAACGATATAGGTTGCCATGTAGGCCTGAGCCGCCCCCAGCGCACCGTGCGAGGGTATTAGCCAGTGTGAAAATGCTGTCAGTAACGCAAACTGGCTAATTTCCGCCAGGATATACAGCCGCAGGGACGCTTTTGCAATCACCAGATAGCCGAAAACGTAAGCCCCCACTTTCAGCACATCACCCACCAGCTGCCATGCAAAGAGATCGCGCATGGCGGTGAACTTCGCCGAGAACAGCAGCCAGATGGCGACATCGCGCAGTAACCAGACGGTAAAGCTGGCCGCCGCGACGGCCGGCAGCACAAAGCGCAGAGATCGGAAAATCTCGCGCGTAATTTCTGGTCTGGACGTCAGGCGCGATAAGGTTGGCAGCAAATAGACGCTAAAGGAAGCCGTTATAAATTGGAGGTATGCATCGGAAATGCTGCTCACGCCCTGCCAAATCCCGACTTCATCCCAGCTATAATGCGCCGCCAGCAGGTTTCGCATCATCACGTAGGCTACCGGCAGCGTGACGGAGGTGATGAGTGCCATCAGGGTAAATTTACCCAGCTGGCTGGCAAGCATCGTGTCCCATTGCGGTTTTAGGTAGCTCAAAGGGATGACGCCCCGACGCATCAGCATAAATGCCGCAGGCACAACAACCAGGGCAGGGACCAGCGCAAGCCCCAGCAGCGCGCCTTCATAGCCGCCCAGGCGATAGCAGAAGTAATAGGCAATCACGCCGATGACGCTTCCCAGGATTAGGGCAAGCGCGTTCCCGGCGGCATCACGAAAACCTTTCATCAGCGCCAGCAGCAGGTTTGCCCAGGCAATGCCCATCTGAACCAACGCGACCAGACGCACCAGCCCCTGATAATGGGTGTGCCCGAACAATCCCTGGCTGATGGGCGCCGCCGCCAGCAGAAAGACAACCGCCATCAGGGTCGAAAAACCCGTGACCATCGCCGAAGAGGTGCCCACCACCCTGCGCAGCTGAGCCGCATCATCGTGATACTGCGCAACGTATTTGGTAACGCCGTTGAAAATACCGGCGCCGGCCAGCACCCCAAGGACGGTAACGAGCTGGCGGAAATTACCCGCCAGCCCCACGCCAGAGGGGCCAAATGAGACGGCCAGCAGCTTGACGACCAGCAGCCCGGCGCCAATTTTTACAAGCGTGGACGCGGCGGTCCACACCGATGCTTTTGCCAGAGACATATCAGCCGAAATAACTCAGAAGGGTATTAATCACCGTACGCTGGTTAACAGGCGCGAGGTTGTAGAACAGTGGCAGGCGAAGCAAACGCTCACTTTCTTTCGTGGTGTAACGATCTTCACCCGCGAACGTGCCAAACGCTTCGCCG
>NZ_QFXN01000280.1:0-26745 GCF_003144775.1 Enterobacter sp. CGMCC 5087
CGCAGCTTGATGTAGAACATATGCGCGTTGTGGACGCAAGCTGCCGGGATGGTCGGCAGCTCAATGCGCCCGGCTTTGGCCAGCGGCTCAAGCGCATCGTAATACGTTTGCCACAGGGAAAGACGCTGAAGGTTGATACGTTCCGCCGCTTCCAGCTGCGCCCACAGATATGCCGCCTGCAGATCCGCCATCAGATAGCTGGAGCCGATGTCGCGCCAGGTGTATTTATCTACCTGACCCCGGAAGAACTGGCTGCGGTTGGTGCCCTTTTCGCGGATCACTTCCGCACGCTCCACGAGCGCCCGGTCGTTAATCAGCGTCGCGCCACCTTCTCCGCCCGCCGTGTAGTTTTTGGTTTCGTGGAAGCTAAAGCAGCCAATGTGGCCGATAGTACCCAGCGCGCGTCCCTTGTAGGTGGACATCACGCCCTGCGCGGCATCTTCCACCACGAACAGATTATGTTTTTTGGCGATGGCCATGATGGTGTCCATTTCACAGGCCACGCCCGCGTAGTGAACCGGCACGATCGCGCGCGTTTTGTCGGTGATCGCCGCTTCAATCAGCGTCTCATCAATGTTCATGGTGTCCGGGCGGATATCCACAAAGACGATTTTCGCTCCGCGCAGGACAAAGGCGTTCGCCGTGGAAACGAAGGTATAGCTCGGCATAATCACTTCATCGCCGGGCTGGATATCCAGCAACAGTGCCGCCATTTCCAGCGATGCCGTACAGGACGGGGTCAGCAGCACTTTGGCGCTGCGAAAACGCTGTTCCATCCACTGCTGACAGCGACGGGTAAAACCGCCGTCACCACAGAGTTTGCCGCTGCCCATGGCAGACTGCATATAGTCGAGTTCAGTTCCGACAACGGGTGGTGCGTTAAATGGAATCATCTTGTCACCTGTATAACCAGTAGGCGGTGGCGTCGATGTTGGCACCACTCGCAATATAACGTTTAAGCGCGGCGGTGTTGCCCAGTTGGGTCGCGACCCGCAGCGTCACAAGCTGTTGCTGCTGCGCCCAGTGCAGCGCCGCCTGCATGAGTTTCTCACCCATGCCGCGCCCGGCTAATAAGCCAATACGCGCCTCGCGCTCGTTGAGCTTACGCAGCGAGACGAACCCCTGGATTTGACCATCCCCTGCACGGAAAACCAGGCAGACGTGGTCAAAGGTGCCTTTGACCGCATTCTCAATCCACTGGGCATAGAAACGTCCGCTATCGTCAGGTGCATACCAGGGAGCACGAAAGCGACTCTGTGCAAATGCCTGGGCCGCCATCTGACGCAGCACGGGGATGTCCTGTTCGGTTGCAATTTCCGCGCCGGGCGCATCGTGCCGGGTAAGGGTAATGGAAAGGTCTACCTCACCTTCAACCAGCTGAAAGCCGTGCTGCTGGAGCGCGTCAAGCAGATCGGCGCGCTCCGCCGGGATCTTAGCCTGCACTCGTTGCCAGGCGATAAAATCTGTTTCAGCCAGCACTTGCGCGTCATCGCGCAGACGCACGATGGCCGACGGCAGGCCGAAAAAGGCACTCTCCCACTGCAGGGACTCGAGCACCCCATTCAGGCTGTTCAACGCCAGACACCTTTGGTATCCACAATATACTGCTGACGAACGGCATCGCCGGACGTGGCTTTAAACTCTTTATGATCTACCAGCAGCACCAGCACGTCCGCCGTCGCCAGCGCGTCTTCCAGCGCCGTCAGCGTGCAGTGCCCCGCCAGTTTTGCCGGTAATTCATGGATATTCGGCTCAACCACCAGCGTTTCACCCTTGTGCCATTCGGCAATCATCTCGGCAATTTCCATCGCCGGGCTTTCACGCAGATCGTCAATATTGGGTTTAAATGCCAGACCAAAGCAGGCAATTTTCAGCTCGCTGGCGCGCTTGCCGCTCTCTGCCAGACAATCCGCTACCGTCGCTTTAACCTGATTGAGCACCCAGTGAGGCTTGCTGTCGTTCACTTCACGCGCGGTGCGAATCAGACGCGCCTGCGCCGGATTCTGCGCCACGATAAACCACGGATCGACGGCGATACAGTGTCCGCCCACGCCCGGGCCTGGCTGGAGAATGTTTACACGCGGATGGCGATTCGCCAGGCTAATCAGCTCCCAGACGTTAATCCCCTGATCGGCGCAAATTAGCGACAGTTCGTTCGCAAAGGCAATATTGACGTCGCGGAAGCTGTTCTCCGTCAGCTTGCACATCTCGGCGGTGCGGGAATTGGTCACCACGCACTCGCCTTCCAGGAAAATCTTGTACAGCGCGCTGGCACGTTCGGAACAGACGGGCGTCATACCGCCAATGACGCGGTCGTTTTTAATCAGTTCGACCATCACCTGGCCCGGCAGCACGCGCTCCGGACAGTAGGCGATGTTGATATCCGCCTGCTCACCCACCTGCTGCGGGAAGCTTAAATCAGGACGCGCCTCGGCCAGCCACTGTGCCATCTGCTCGGTAGCGCCGACCGGAGAGGTCGATTCCAGGATCACCAGCGCCCCTTTCTTCAGCACAGGCGCGATGGATTTTGCCGCCGCCTCAACGAATGCCATGTCGGGCTCGTGGTCACCTTTAAACGGGGTGGGGACGGCAATCAGGTAGGCATCCGCTTCAACTGGCGTCGTGCTGGCACGCAGGAAGCCCCCCTCCACCGCCTCTTTCACCACGCGGTCAAGATCGGGCTCCACAATATGAATCTCGCCACGGTTAATGGTTTCTACCGCCCGTGCGTTGATATCCACACCAACAACCTGTTTCTGACGAGAGGCAAACGCGGCCGCAGTAGGCAAGCCAATGTAGCCAAGACCAATGACAGAGATGGTAGTACAACTCATAGCGATACCCGATTGTGTTTAAGTGCATGCAAAATACGGCCACAAGCCTGCCCGTCTCCATACGGATTATGGGCCCGGCTCATCGCCTGATACGCTTCATCGTCATGCAGCAGGCGCGTGACCTCTTCGACGATGAGCTGCGCGTTGGTGCCGACCAGACGTACCGTACCGGCTTTGACAGCTTCCGGACGTTCGGTCGTTTCACGCATCACCAGCACCGGTTTGCCGAGGGATGGCGCTTCTTCCTGAATTCCGCCGGAATCGGTGAGGATCAGCCAGGCGTGGTTCATCAGCCAGACAAACGGCATGTAGTCCTGAGGTTCAATCAGAAGGACATTTTCGACATGGCCCAGGATCCGGTTAACCGGCTCGCTGACGTTAGGGTTAAGGTGTACTGGATAGACAATTTGCACATCGTCATTCTGCGCGGCGATTTCAGCCAGCGCGTGACAGATTTGCTCAAAACCCCGGCCAAAGCTCTCGCGACGGTGGCCAGTGACCAGAATGGTTTTTTTGCCGTTGTGAAGGAACGGATAGCGGGCAGCGAGCTCTTTCTGAAGATCGCTGTTTGCCAGGACGCGGTCACGTACCCAAATTAACGCGTCAATGACCGTATTGCCGGTCACAAAGATTTTGTTATCGGCGATATTTTCACGCAGCAGGTTCTGACGAGAGTTTTCCGTTGGCGCAAAGTGGTACATCGCAAGATGACCCGTTAACGTGCGGTTGGCCTCCTCCGGCCACGGCGAATAAAGATTGCCGGTACGCAGCCCCGCCTCAACATGCCCTACGGGAATTCGCTGGTAAAACGCGGCCAGGCTTGTCGCCACGGTTGTGGTGGTGTCACCGTGTACCAGCACGACGTCAGGCTTGAATGACTCCAGGATCGGCTTAAGCTCTTGCAGAATGCGACAGGTTATCTCCGTTAGCCCTTGCCCCGGTTTCATAATATTAAGGTCGTAATCCGGGACGATGGAGAAGAGCGTTAAAACCTGATCGAGCATCTCACGGTGTTGAGCCGTGACGCAGACTTTCGCTTCAATATCAGGATCGCAGGCCAGCGCATGAACCAGAGGTGCCATCTTAATGGCCTCCGGCCTGGTGCCAAATACGGTTAGTACTTTCACATCGATTCTCTTCGATTAGGCGATGAAGGCCGCAGCCTTCATCGTAGACGGCGTTCTTAGTTTTTGCGACGACGCGTTAACGCCACGCCAGCGCCCGTCAATGCGCCCACAATCCCCCACATGATCATCAGGAATGCACGACGCGGACTGTCGCGTTTTACAGGTTCTTCAGGCGTTCGCAAATAACGATAGGTCTGAAAACGCGGGTCCAGGGATGGGCCGACATTAAGCGTATTGAGCATCGCGCGATTTTGATCGTAATCGAGGTCAAAATCAGGACCGACGGCCTTCAGGTTTTCCAGCCGGGCCTGCAGCATAGGGCGACCAAGAAGGAACATTTCAGAGTCAGGCAGCTCATCGGCCGGCACGTCCGTCTCAGTACGGGAAATATTGTGCTGTTCCGCAATTTTCAGCGCCTGCTCAATGTTATGCACGCGGCGACCGAAAATAGTATTCGCCACCTCTTCCTGACGTTTCACCTGGGCTTTCATCTGGATGGTACGAGCCGCCCAGGCACCTTTAAGCTCTTCGTTAAGATGGCTTGCGGCACGCTGGCTGGCAAACGCGACATACTGACGCAACAGGTTGTTGGCATCCGGCGCGGTTTCTGCAATCAGCTTGACGCTGTCATTCACGCTACGCAGCGCGTCGCCCGGCATAAACTGAATATTGTTAATCAGATCGTCCAGCAGGGCAGCATCAGCTTTTGTATTATCAACCCGGCGCTGCTTGTAGTAATCCGTCTGGGACCAGAAATCGCGGCGGGTATCCCACGATGCCAGCTGCATCACAAACTCTTTATAGGCTTCATCCATAACGGAAGCCTGGTCAGGCGTAGCAAGACTGGCTTTGATGTCCAGGTTACGCAGGAATTGCTGCTGGGAATAGTATCCCCCGAGCATGTTAACCGTTGGCTTGTCTGTGATTGCCGTGGCGCTCCACTCTTGCTTTGCAAAGAACGTATAGGCCAGCGCTAACAGGGCAAACCCCAGCGCGATCCCAGCAATCCAAAGTTTGCCTGCCCATAACACGCGAAACAAACCCCGAATATCCAGTTCATTTTCAGTTACCACTGATTTCGCTCCCGCCAACGGTTGAGTCATCATAGTCCCGGTTTTACTTAGTTAATGTTTTATTTTTGCCACTGTTACGACGCATCCTGCGTTTAAGACGTTTAATAAATCGCGCCACTTTCCATGCGCGCTTAATGCAGTAGCCGTACAGGAAAAATGCCAGCAAGAATAATGCCAACATAACCCACTCAGGAATAATATGAGAATATTCTGCAGCCACACCAATTGCGGCCAAAATAGCGGCGGCCAGAGTAATCAGCACAAACGCCTGACGAGAAGTAAAACCCGCACGCATGATGAGGTGATGAATGTGTTGGCGGTCAGGAGAGAAAGGACTCATCCCTTTGCGCAGGCGGCGATACATAATCGCCACCATATCCATTAATGGAATGGCAATAATCCACAGCGCGGTTACGGGACTTATCGGATGGGTTTGACCCTGTGTGGTTTCAAGCAGGATCCAGATAACCGTAAAACCAATCAGCGTACTGCCCGCGTCTCCCATAAAGACTTTATAGCGACGACCCAGCACACCGAGGTTTAAGAGGATATAAGGCAGAATGGCGGCAATCATGGCAAAACACCACATTGCCAGACTGTACTGACCATCAAACCATAAAATAATGCCGATAGCGGCGAACGAGACGGATGACAACCCACCGAGCAGGCCGTCAATGCCATCCACCATGTTGAAAGCATTGATTGCCGCCCAGACGGCAAAGAGTGTCAGGAAGAAGCCAAATGGACCCAGGACTAACTCCCAGGGGCCAAACACATAGCCGAGGCTTCGCAGATACAGTCCACCCACAACCATCATCACCACGCCAATGGCCGCCTGAACGGTGGCGCGTATTTTCACCGCGATATCGAATCGGTCATCAAGAGCCCCGATTAACACCAGGACACCGGCGCATGCAATGTACAGGGCGGCATGTGGAATATAATAGTCGGCAATTCCAAACGTGAAGCAAATCCCTGCGTAAACAGAAATTCCGCCGACTAAAGGAATAAGACCCTGATGGCGTTTACGAAAATTAGGTTTATCCACCAACCCTATTCGTTTTGCCACCTTGCGTGCAATGAACAAAAAACAGGTTGTGAATAAAAAAATACTGATCAGTTCAGTAACGGCAGTGAATAGATTCACAATGGATTGCTCTCAACAATTGTTAGTCCCGGAAGTATAACCATGAAGCCACAACCTCAGAAGTAATAAAGATGGCTTCTAACAACTCCCTTTGTATATTTTTCAATCAATTATTTCTCAGGATGCAGAAACGGCTCTATTGTCGCACCGACCGGTCAAAATTGGGAGTAAGTAGTACTAGCGTATAGTCCATAAAAGGAAAACGCCACGTAAAAACGTGGCGTTCGCTGGCTTTATTTACGTTACGAGCGTTTCATCATGTCGAAGAAATCGTCGTTGGTTTTGGTCATCGCCAGTTTATTGATGAGGAACTCCATCGCGTCAATTTCACCCATTGGATGGATGATTTTGCGCAGGATCCACATTTTCTGCAGCTCTTCCTGCGTGGTGAGCAGCTCTTCTTTACGGGTACCGGAACGGTTGTAGTCGATAGCCGGGAAGACGCGTTTTTCAGCGATTTTACGAGAAAGGTGCAGTTCCATGTTACCTGTACCTTTAAATTCTTCGTAAATCACTTCGTCCATTTTAGAACCGGTATCGATCAGCGCCGTCGCGATGATGGTCAGGCTGCCGCCCTCTTCCACGTTACGCGCGGCACCGAAGAAGCGTTTCGGACGATGCAGGGCGTTAGCATCCACACCACCGGTCAGCACTTTACCAGACGCCGGAACCACGGTGTTGTAGGCACGCGCCAGACGGGTGATGGAGTCAAGCAGGATGATCACGTCTTTCTTGTGCTCAACCAGGCGTTTCGCCTTCTCGATAACCATTTCCGCAACCTGAACGTGGCGAGATGCTGGCTCGTCGAAGGTAGAAGCAACCACTTCACCTTTAACCAGACGCTGCATCTCGGTCACTTCTTCCGGACGTTCGTCAATCAGCAGCACCATCAGCACACAGTCTGGGTGATTATAGGCAATGCTCTGCGCGATGTTCTGCAGCAGCATGGTTTTACCCGCTTTTGGCGGTGCCACAATCAAACCACGCTGGCCGCGCCCAATTGGTGAGGCCAGATCCAGAACACGCGCGGTTAAGTCTTCAGTAGAACCGTTACCACGCTCCATGCGCAGGCGAGAGTTCGCGTGCAGCGGCGTTAAGTTCTCGAAGAGGATCTTATTACGCGAGTTTTCCGGTTTGTCGAAGTTAACTTCATTGACTTTCAACAGCGCAAAGTAGCGTTCACCCTCTTTAGGAGGACGAATCTTACCTGAAATGGTGTCACCAGTGCGGAGGTTGAAACGGCGGATTTGGCTGGGGGATACGTAGATGTCGTCAGGGCCGGCGAGGTAGGAGCTGTCTGCAGAGCGGAGGAAACCAAATCCGTCTTGCAATATCTCCAGCACACCGTCGCCAAAGATATCTTCGCCACTCTTAGCGTGCTGCTTCAGGATGGCGAAAATGATGTCCTGCTTGCGCATACGAGCCTGGTTTTCCAGCCCCATATTTTCGCCGAGAGTGATCAGCTCAGAAACCGGCGTATTCTTTAATTCGGTAAGATTCATAATGGTGTGGGTTCTTAAACTCGGGGTGATTCTCGAACTTAATGTTGTGAATGGTATGGCAGGGTCATCCATGCCTGTTTAGCGGCCATCGACTCATGTCTGTTCGCTGTCTGGTCACAGGGAAAGAACGCAGAACTGAAACGACAAGACGGATTGAGTGACAAGCCCGGAATTTAGCCACTTCACGCACTGTTCATGTTAACAACGGGAAGTATCGGGTAAAACAAGATTCAAACAACAAGATATGTTTAAAACGAAGTCATAGCTAACTTAGCACGACTTCAGCCGGGCGTCCAGAGTTCCACATCATTTAGCCGGGAGCTCTGAACGCACAGCGGAGAAACCTTACGCCAGGTTAGCGTCCAGGAACTCTTTCAGTTGACCTTTGGACAGCGCGCCCACTTTGGTCGCGGCCACTTCGCCGTTTTTGAACAGAAGAAGGGTTGGGATGCCACGGATACCATATTTTGGTGCGGTGCCCGGGTTCTGGTCGATGTTCAGCTTGGCAACGGTCAGTTTGCCCTGATATTCGTCGGCGATCTCATCCAGAATCGGGGCGATCATTTTGCAAGGACCACACCATTCAGCCCAGAAATCGACGAGGATCAGCCCGTCAGCCTTAAGTACGTCCGTGTCAAAACTGTCGTCAGTCAGGTGAATAATTTTATCGCTCATATATAACTCCACAGGAATAAGCCTGGTACGTTGGTTTTGTCTCCACCAACGACGTGTTGATGTCGCATTAACCAACTAAAGGTTGACTTTATTTCACCGGATACGCTTTCGTAAAGCAATAGTAAGCTGATATTCTACCACACTATGAGCAAAACACATTTAACAGAACAGAAGTTTTCCGACTTCGCGCTGCACCCGAAGGTGATTGAAGCCCTTGAAAATAAAGGTTTTCGTAACTTCACGCCCATTCAGGCCCTCGCGCTGCCGCTGACGCTGGCCGGTCGCGATGTTGCCGGGCAGGCGCAAACCGGTACCGGCAAAACGATGGCGTTTTTAACGTCAACGTTTCATTATTTACTTTCTCACCCAGCGATTGCAGACCGCAAAGTTAACCAGCCGCGCGCGCTAATTATGGCCCCGACGCGAGAACTTGCGGTACAGATCCACGCAGACGCTGAACCCCTGGCGCAGTCTACCGGACTGAAGCTTGGCCTGGCCTATGGCGGCGACGGCTACGATAAACAGCTGAAAGTGCTGGAAAGCGGTGTGGATATCCTGATCGGTACCACCGGCCGTCTTATCGATTACGCCAAACAGAACCACATTAACCTCGGCGCAATCCAGGTTGTGGTGCTCGATGAAGCTGACCGCATGTACGATCTGGGCTTCATTAAAGACATTCGTTGGCTGTTCCGCCGCATGCCGCCGGCCAATCAGCGTCTGAATATGCTGTTCTCCGCTACCCTTTCTTATCGCGTACGCGAGCTGGCGTTCGAACAGATGAACAACGCCGAATATGTAGAAGTGGAACCGGAGCAGAAAACGGGTCACCGCATTAAAGAAGAGCTCTTCTATCCTTCCAATGAAGAGAAAATGCGTCTGCTGCAAACGCTGATTGAAGAAGAGTGGCCAGATCGCGCCATTATCTTCGCGAACACCAAGCACCGTTGTGAAGACATTTGGGGCCATCTGGCTGCAGATGGTCACCGTGTTGGCCTGTTGACCGGCGACGTGGCGCAGAAAAAACGCCTGCGTATTCTGGAAGAGTTTACCCGTGGCGATCTCGATATTCTGGTCGCAACCGACGTAGCGGCTCGTGGTCTGCACATTCCGGCCGTGACGCACGTCTTTAACTACGATCTGCCAGACGACTGCGAAGACTACGTACACCGTATCGGTCGAACCGGTCGTGCGGGCGCAAGCGGTCACTCGATTAGCCTTGCGTGTGAAGAGTATGCGCTGAATCTCCCGGCTATTGAGACGTATATCGGTCACTCTATTCCGCAGAGCAAATACAATCCGGAAGCGCTGTTAAGCGAACTGCCGCCGCCTAAGCGTCTAACCCGCCCACGCTCCGGCAATGGTCCGCGTCGTTCAGGTGGCGCGCCGCGTAATCGTCGTCGTTCAGGTTAAGAAAATATGCTCAGCTCCACCTCGCTTTATGCGGCAATTGATCTCGGTTCGAATAGTTTTCATATGCTGGTTGTGCGCGAGGTGGCGGGAAGCATACAAACGCTGACGCGCATCAAGCGCAAGGTCCGCCTCGCGGCGGGCCTGAGCAGCGATAATCACCTCTCCCCTGAAGCCATGGAACGTGGCTGGCAGTGTCTGCGGCTCTTTGCCGAACGTCTGCAGGATATCCCGCACGCCCAAATCACCGTGGTCGCCACTGCGACACTCCGCCTGGCGGTCAACTCCGTGGATTTCATTGCCAGAGCGCAGGAAATTCTGGGTTGTCCGGTACAGGTTATCAGCGGTGAAGAAGAAGCTCGCCTGATTTACCAGGGCGTTGCGCACACCACGGGAGGTGACGATCGCCGTCTGGTGGTGGATATCGGCGGTGCCAGTACCGAGCTTGTGACCGGGACCGGCGCGCAGGCAACGTCGCTGTTCAGCCTGTCGATGGGCTGCGTGACCTGGCTTGAGCGCTACTTTACCGATCGGAATCTGGCGAAAGAGAACTTCGACGAGGCAGAAAACGCAGCGCGCGAAGTGTTACGCCCGGTGATGGACGAGCTGCGCTATCACGGCTGGAAAGTCTGCGTGGGTGCCTCGGGTACCGTGCAGGCTCTGCAGGAAATCATGATGGCGCAGGGAATGGACGAGCGGATTACGCTTGCCAAGCTTCAGCAGCTAAAACAGCGCGCCATTCAGTGTGGACGCCTGGAAGAGCTGGAAATTGAAGGCCTGACGCTGGAACGCGCGCTGGTCTTCCCGAGCGGGCTGGCTATTCTGATCGCCATTTTCACCGAACTGAACATCCAGTGTATGACCCTGGCCGGCGGCGCGCTGCGCGAAGGTCTGGTCTACGGGATGTTACATCTTTCGGTCGATCAGGATATCCGCAGCCGTACTCTGCGCAATGTGCAGCGTCGTTTTATGGTTGATATCGATCAGGCCGGACGCGTATCGCAGCTGGCGTCACGCTTCGCCGATCAGGTCGCTAACGTCTGGGATCTTGACCATCTGAGCCGGGATTTACTGCTGAGCGCCTGCGCGCTACATGAAGTGGGGCTGAGCATTGATTTTAAGCAGGCACCGGCTCATGCAGCGTATCTGGTGCGAAACCTTGATTTACCGGGCTATACGCCCGCGCAGAAAAAATTGCTGGCAACGCTGCTGCTGAACCAGACCAATGCCGTCGATCTCTCCTCTTTGCATCAGCAAAACGCCGTACCGCCACGCGTGGCCGAGCATCTGTGCCGCCTGCTGCGTCTGGCTATCCTCTTTGCCAGCCGCCGCCGCGATGATTTGCTGCCAGCCATTAATCTGGTGGCCGATGACGAGAAGCTTTCGCTGACGCTGCCGGAGAACTGGATTGATCGTCACCCGTTAGGGGCCGAGATGATCGAACAGGAGTGCCAGTGGCAGAGCTACGTGCACTGGGTGCTTGAGGTAAAGTAATACGCTGAACATTGCCGGGTGCGGCTTCGCGTTACCCGGCCTACAGATCCCTACGGAATTATCCTTTCTCTTTGGCTTTTGCCAGCATGGCGCGGATGTTTGCCACGTTAGCCTGACCCTTGTGCATCCGCTCTTCTGCGGTAATCACTTTGCGCTCCTGTTCCCAGATCAGGTCATCCTGCGGCAGTTCCAGCAGGAAACGACTCGGCTCCGGGCGTACCAGTTCACCATACTGGCGGCGCTCTTTACACAGCGTGAACGTCAGCTCTTTCTGCGCGCGGGTGATCCCCACGTAGGCCAGGCGACGCTCCTCGTCGACGTTGTCTTCATCAATGCTGCTCTGGTGCGGCAACAATCCCTCTTCCATGCCGACCAGATACACATACGGGAACTCCAGCCCTTTTGACGCATGCAGCGTCATCAGCTGAACCTGATCGGCCTCTTCTTCGCTCTCGCCGCGCTCCATCATGTCCCGCAAGGTAAAGCGAGTGACCACCTGCGTCAGGGTCATTGGCTCGTCGATCTCAGAGCCCTCCAGCATTTCGGTCATCCAGCTGAAGAGCTGGTTAACGTTTTTCATGCGCATCTCAGCCGCTTTCGGGCTGGCTGAGGTTTCATACAGCCAGGACTCATAGTCGATGCCGTGAATGAGATCGCGCACTGCCGCCACCGGCTCCCGCTCCGCGAGACGCTGTACTTCGCCGAGCCAGTGGGTGAAGCGGGTTAACGAGTCATACCCGCGTCCGGTTAACGTCTGGCTCAGCCCCATGTCGAAGCTGGCGGTAAACATACTTTTGTTGCGGATCATCGCCCACTCGCCGAGCTTTTGCAGCGTCGCCGGGCCAATCTCGCGTTTAGGCGTATTCACGATACGCAGAAACGCGCTGTCGTCATCCGGGTTAGTAAGCACGCGCAGATAGGCCAGCAGATCTTTGATTTCTGGCCGCGAGAAGAACGACGTGCCGCCCGAGATTTTGTACGGAATGCGGTTCTGCATCAGCATCTTTTCAAAGACGCGCGACTGGTGATTGCCGCGATAGAGGATCGCGTAATCCTTATATTCGGTTTTGTTGACGAAGTGGTGAGCGATAAGTTCGCCCGTCACGCGCTCCGCTTCATGATCCTCATTGTTGGCGCTGAGCACTTTCAGCTCCGTGCCGTAGCCCAGTTCGGAGAAGAGACGCTTCTCAAATACGTGCGGGTTATTGGCAATCAGGATGTTTGCCGCCTTCAGGATACGCCCGGAGGAGCGGTAGTTTTGCTCCAGCTTAATCACCTGCAGGGCCGGGAAATCTTTGCTCAGCAGCACCAGGTTTTGTGGGCGCGCACCGCGCCAGGAGTAAATCGACTGGTCGTCGTCGCCTACCACGGTGAAACGCGCACGCTGTCCCACCAGCAGCTTCACCAGCTCGTACTGGCTGGTGTTGGTGTCCTGATATTCATCCACCAGCAGGTAGCGGATTTTGTTCTGCCAGCGCTCGCGCACCTCTTCATTGCGCTGCAGCAGCAGCGTGGGCAGCAGGATCAGATCGTCAAAGTCCAGCACGTTGCACGCTTTCATATGCGCATCGTACAGACCGTAGCAGTGGGCGAAGATCCGATCCCGTTCACCTTTGGCGATCGCCGCGGCCTGGGCCGGCGTCATCAGATCGTTTTTCCAGTTCGAGATCGTCGAGATCAGCTGCTGCAACAGCACTTTGTCATCTTCGATGAGCCCCTCGGTGAGCTCTTTGAGCAGCGCCACCTGATCGGTGTCATCGAAGAGCGAGAAGTTGGACTTCATTCCCAGCGCCGCATACTCGCGTTTGATGATATCCAGTCCCAGCGTGTGGAAAGTGGAAATCATCAGGCCGCGCGCCTCTTTACGACCCAGCGTCTGACCGACGCGCTCTTTCATCTCGCGCGCCGCTTTATTGGTAAAGGTGACCGCCGCAATGTGTCGCGCCTGATATCCACAGTTGTGGATCAGATGGGCGATTTTGTTGGTGATCACGCGGGTTTTACCCGAACCGGCCCCTGCCAGCACCAGGCATGGTCCAGTAACGAATTCGACCGCTTGTTGTTGTCCAGGGTTTAAACGCATGGGAGTGTTGCTCAATCTTCGAACGGGGTGTGGATTGTAGCAGAAAGCCGGGCGCAGATTTACCGGCTAATGATAAAGTGGAGAAATCGCGTTTAACCCGTAGAGCAGAACCATGAAAAAGACCGCAGCAGCCCTGCATATTCTGGTAAAAGAAGAGAAACTGGCTCAGGAGATCCTGGCCAAGCTGGAGCGCGGCATCAGCTTTGATCATCTGGCGAAGCGTTACTCTAAATGCCCATCCGGTCGCAATGGCGGGGATCTCGGCGAGTTTCAACAAGGTGCGATGGTCGGCCCGTTCGATCAGGCGGTCTTTAGCTGCCCGCTTCTGAAGCCCTGCGGCCCGGTAAAAACCAAATTTGGCTACCATATCATTAAGGTGCTTTATCGCCGCTGACGCGTGGTATATTGCGCCCCGATTTATCTCAACCTATTCAAGGCACGATCATGGCAAAAACAGCAGCAGCACTGCATATTCTTGTTAAAGAAGAGAAACTGGCTCTGGATCTTCTGGAGCAGATCAAAAACGGCGCCGACTTCGGCAAACTGGCGAAGAAGCACTCCATCTGTCCGTCAGGCAAACGCGGCGGCGATCTGGGTGAATTCCGCCAGGGTCAGATGGTACCGGCGTTCGATAAAGTGGTGTTCTCCTGCCCGGTGCTGGAGCCAACCGGCCCGCTGCACACGCAGTTCGGCTACCACGTGATTAAAGTGCTGTATCGGAAATAAACAGCAAGGCCTTCTCTAAGAGAAGGCCTTTAATGTTTGCACCCTCTCCCCGTGGGAGAGGGTCGGGGTGAGGGCATCAGCCCGCACCTGGTGTTAGCCCGCTACCGCGATACGTTTCATATCGGTCATGTAGCCACGCAGTTTATGGCCCACTTTCTCGATCTGGTGGCTGCGAATCGCTTCGTTCACATCGCGCAGCTGCGCGTTATCCACGGCACCTTCCGCAATCGCTTTACCCAGATCGCCCGTCTGCAGAGTGGTCATAAACTCTTTCAGCAGCGGTACGCATGCGTAAGAGAACAGGTAGTTACCGTATTCTGCCGTATCAGAGATCACCACGTTCATTTCGTACAGACGCTTACGGGCGATGGTGTTCGCGATCAGCGGCAGCTCGTGCAGAGATTCGTAGTACGCAGACTCTTCGATGATGCCGGAATCCACCATGGTTTCGAACGCCAGCTCAACGCCTGCTTTCACCATCGCGATCATCAGTACGCCTTTATCGAAGTACTCCTGCTCGCCGATTTTACCTTCGTACTGTGGCGCGGTTTCGAACGCGGTTTTACCGGTCTCTTCACGCCAGGTCAGCAGGTTTTTATCGTCGTTCGCCCAGTCCGCCATCATGCCGGAAGAGAACTCGCCGGAGATGATGTCGTCCATATGTTTCTGGAACAGCGGTGCCATGATGGTTTTCAGCTGTTCAGACAGCGCGTAAGCACGCAGTTTTGCCGG
Organism: Enterobacter sp. CGMCC 5087; assembly: GCF_003144775.1. NCBI lineage: Bacteria > Pseudomonadati > Pseudomonadota > Gammaproteobacteria > Enterobacterales > Enterobacteriaceae > Enterobacter > Enterobacter sp. CGMCC 5087. The sequence goes on from NZ_QFXN01000280.1 coordinate 14,804, forward strand.
GTTGGACAGACGGTCCATCATCAGCGTAATACCGCCCTGCTTCAGCGCTTCGGTGATGGTTTCCCAGCCGAACTGAATCAGTTTTTCCGCGTATGCCGGGTCGGTGCCTTCTTCCACCAGCTTGTCGAAGCACAGCAGAGAACCGGCCTGCAGCATACCGCACAGAATGGTCTGCTCGCCCATCAGGTCAGATTTCACTTCGGCAACGAAGGACGATTCCAGCACGCCCGCACGGTGGCCGCCGGTTGCCGCTGCCCACGCTTTGGCAATCGCCATGCCTTCGCCTTTCGGATCGTTTTCCGGGTGAACCGCGATCAGGGTCGGCACGCCGAAGCCACGCTTGTACTCTTCACGTACTTCGGTACCCGGACACTTCGGCGCCACCATCACCACGGTGATGTCTTTACGGATCTGCTCGCCCACTTCAACGATGTTGAAGCCGTGGGAGTAACCCAGCGCGGCGCCGTCTTTCATCAGCGGCTGTACGGAACGCACAACGTCAGAGTGCTGTTTGTCCGGGGTCAGGTTAACCACCAGATCCGCCTGTGGGATCAGCTCTTCGTAGGTGCCCACTTTGAAGCCGTTTTCGGTCGCTTTGCGCCAGGAAGCACGCTTCTCGGCGATCGCTTCTTTGCGCAGAGCGTAGGAGATATCCAGACCGGAGTCACGCATGTTCAGGCCCTGGTTCAGACCCTGTGCGCCACAGCCGACGATGACCACTTTTTTACCCTGAAGGTAGCTCGCGCCATCGGCAAATTCGTCGCGCGCCATGAAGCGGCATTTGCCCAGCTGCGCCAGCTGCTGGCGCAAGTTCAGTGTATTAAAGTAGTTAGCCATGGGTGATACCTCGTGATGTTGTGTGTCTTATTGTTCGGTTCGCGTTTCAGCGAGAATGTACCCACATTACAACAGGAAATTTATTGCGGAAATTGATATATTCACAACGTCATGTTGCAATTTTTGCAATGTAAAAAGAGGGAGTGGAATCGGTGGATTTACGCGATCTGAAAATGTTCCTGCACCTGGCGGAAAGCCGCCATTTTGGCCGCAGCGCCCGGGCGATGCACGTCAGCCCCTCCACGCTTTCACGCCAGATCCAGCGGCTTGAGGAAGACCTCGGCCAGCCGCTGTTCGTGCGCGACAACCGCACCGTCACCCTCACGGAAGCGGGTGAAGAGCTGCGCATTTTTGCCCAGCAGACGCTGTTGCAGTACCAGCAGCTGCGGCACTCGATTGACCAGCAGGGGCCGTCACTTTCCGGCGAGCTGCATATTTTCTGCTCCGTCACCGCCGCCTATAGCCATCTGCCGCCCATTCTCGACCGATTCCGCGCGGCCCATCCGTCGGTTGAAATTAAGCTCACCACCGGCGACGCCTCCGACGCAATGGAAAAAGTGGTGACGGGCGAAGCGGATCTCGCCATCGCCGGAAAACCCGAAACCCTGCCGGGCGCGGTGGCATTCTCGATGCTGGAGAATCTGGCGGTGGTACTGATTGCCCCGGCGCTGCCCTGCCCGGTGCGTAATCAGGTGTCGGTGGAAAAACCGGACTGGTCGACGGTACCTTTTATCATGGCCGATCAGGGGCCGGTGCGCCGCCGCATCGAGCTGTGGTTCCGCCGTCAGAAAATCAGCAATCCGTCGATTTACGCCACGGTCAGCGGCCACGAGGCGATGGTGTCGATGGTGGCGCTGGGCTGCGGCGTGGCGCTGCTGCCGGAAGTAGTGCTGGAAAACAGCCCCGAACCGGTGCGCAATCGCGTGATGATTCTGGAGCGCAGCGACGAGAAGACGCCGTTTGAGCTTGGCGTGTGCGCACAAAAAAAGCGGCTGCATGAGCCGCTAATTGATGCGTTCTGGAAGATATTGCCGAACCACTAAAACCGGGTGGCGCTGCGCTTCCCCGACCTACATGCCGCACAGCCCTTAGCCCGCGAGGAAGAAGCGGAAGGCCGGGTTATGGGTTTCGTCGTGGCACTCATAGCCCAGCTCGTTCAGCCGCGTTTCGAAATCCGGCTCGTGCTCGCCCAGTTCGAACGCCGCCAACACGCGGCCGTAGTCGGTGCCGTGGCTGCGGTAGTGGAATAGTGAGATATTCCAGTGCGTGCCCAGCGTGTGCAGGAACTTGAGCAGCGCGCCCGGTGATTCCGGGAACTCGAAGCTAAACAGACGTTCCCTGAGCGGCTTTGATGGACGCCCGCCGACCATGTAGCGCACGTGCAGCTTCGCCATCTCATCGTCAGAAAGATCGACCACGCTGTAGCCGCCCTCATGCAGCAGGTTGAGGATCTCTTTGCGCTCCTCGACGCCGCGGCTCAGACGCACGCCGACAAAAATGCAGGCGTCTTTGGCATCGGCAAAACGGTAGTTGAACTCCGTCACCGAACGGCCGCCCAGCAGCTGGCAGAACTTCAGGAAGCTGCCCTTCTCTTCAGGAATCGTCACTGCCAGCAGCGCTTCCCGCTGTTCACCCAGCTCGCAGCGCTCGGAAACGTAGCGCAGACCGTGGAAGTTCACGTTGGCGCCGGAAAGCACGTGCGCCAGTCGCTCGCCGCGAATGTTGTGCTGCGCGATGTATTTCTTCATTCCCGCCAGCGCCAGCGCGCCTGACGGTTCCGCCACCGCACGCACATCCTCGAACAGATCTTTCATCGCCGCGCAGATGGCATCGCTATCAACCGTGACGATATCGTCGAGATACTCCTGGCACAGGCGGAAGGTTTCGTCGCCAATGCGCTTCACCGCCACGCCCTCGGCAAACAGCCCGACGCGCGGCAGGTCCACCGGATGACCCGCATCCAGCGCCGCTTTGAGGCAGGCAGAGTCTTCCGCTTCAACGGCGATGACTTTGATCTGCGGCATTAGCTGTTTGATCAGTACCGCCACGCCTGCGGCTAAGCCACCGCCGCCAACCGGAACGAAGACGCGGTCTAGATGGGCATCCTGCTGCAGCAGTTCCAGCGCCAGCGTGCCCTGCCCGGCAATCACCATCGGGTGGTCGAACGGCGGCACCCAGGTAAAGCCCTGCTGCTGCGCCAGCTCAATCGCTTTGGCTTTGGCTTCGTCAAAGTTGGCGCCGTGGAGCAGCACTTCGCCGCCGAAACCGCGCACCGCGTCGACTTTGATATCTGCGGTAGCAACCGGCATCACGATCAGCGCCTTCAGCCCCAGACGAGCAGACGAGAACGCCACGCCCTGGGCGTGGTTGCCCGCAGACGCGGTAATCACGCCGCGCGCTTTCTGCTCGTCGGTCAGCCCGGCCATCATCGCGTAGGCGCCGCGCAGCTTAAAGCTGTGCACCGGCTGTCGGTCTTCGCGCTTCACCAGAATGATGTTGTCGAGGCGCGAAGAGAGTTTTTCCATTTTCTGCAGGGGCGTGACCTGCACGGCTTCATAGACCGGCGCGCGCAGTACCGCTCTCAGGTATTCCGCCCCCTCAGGGGCGGCGGATAAGGGTTGTGACTCGGCCATCATTAGCCCCCAAGTTTAGATTTATCGCGCACCGCGCCTTTATCTGCACTGGTGGCAAGGCTCGCGTAGGCGCGCAGGGCGAAGGAGACTTCACGCTGGCGGTCTTTCGGCGTCCAGGCTTTGTCGCCTCGGGCTTCCTGCGCTTCACGACGGGCCGCAATTTCCTGGTCGCTCAACTTCAGCTGAATGCCGCGATTCGGAATGTCGATTTCGATCAGGTCGCCGTCTTCGATGATGGCAATGTTGCCGCCGCTTGCCGCTTCAGGGGAAACGTGGCCGATAGAGAGGCCGGAGGTACCGCCGGAGAAACGCCCGTCGGTAATCAGCGCACACGCCTTACCGAGTCCCATAGATTTCAGGAAGGTGGTTGGGTAGAGCATCTCCTGCATGCCCGGGCCGCCTTTTGGTCCTTCGTAGCGAATAACAACCACGTCGCCTTCCACCACTTTGCCGCCAAGAATCGCGTCTACCGCTTCATCCTGGCTTTCGTACACTTTCGCCGGACCGGTGAATTTCAGGATGCTGTCGTCCACGCCTGCGGTTTTCACGATGCAGCCGTTTTCCGCGAAGTTACCGTACAGCACGGCCAGACCGCCGTCTTTGCTGTAGGCATGTTCCAGCGAGCGGATGCAGCCTTCGGCGCGGTCATCGTCCAGCGTATCCCAGCGACAATCCTGCGAGAATGCCTGGGTGGTGCGAATACCCGCTGGACCGGCGCGGAACATCTTTTTCACCGCGTCGTCTTTGGTCAGCATGACGTCGTACTGGTCCAGCGACTCAGGCAGCGTCAGGCCAAGCACGTTTTTCACGTCACGGTTCAGCAGTCCGGCACGATCCAGCTCACCGAGAATACCGATTACGCCACCGGCACGGTGTACGTCTTCCATATGGTACTTCTGGGTGCTCGGCGCGACTTTACACAGCTGCGGGACTTTGCGGGAGAGCTTGTCGATGTCGCTCATGGTGAAGTCGATTTCGGCTTCCTGCGCGGCGGCCAGCAGGTGCAGAACGGTGTTGGTGGAGCCGCCCATGGCGATATCCAGCGTCATCGCGTTCTCAAACGCGGCCTTGCTGGCGATGTTGCGCGGCAGCGCGCTGGCGTCGTCCTGCTCGTAGTAGCGTTTGGTCAGCTCAACGATGCGCCTACCGGCGTTGAGGAACAGCTGCTTACGGTCGGCGTGGGTCGCGAGCAGCGAGCCGTTGCCCGGCTGAGAAAGACCCAGCGCTTCGGTCAGGCAGTTCATGGAGTTGGCGGTGAACATACCGGAACAGGAGCCGCAGGTCGGGCACGCGGAGCGTTCCACCTGGTCGCTCTGCTCGTCAGAGACTTTCGGGTCCGCGCCCTGGATCATCGCATCGACCAGGTCGAGCTTGATAATTTTGTCGGAGAGCTTGGTTTTCCCCGCTTCCATCGGGCCGCCGGAGACGAAGATCACCGGAATGTTCAGGCGCAGGGAGGCCATCAGCATCCCCGGGGTGATTTTGTCGCAGTTGGAGATGCAGACCATCGCATCGGCGCAGTGGGCGTTCACCATGTACTCTACGGAGTCGGCGATCAGCTCGCGCGACGGCAGTGAATAGAGCATGCCCCCGTGCCCCATCGCGATACCGTCATCCACCGCAATGGTGTTGAACTCTTTCGCCACGCCGCCGGAGGCTTCGATTTGCTCGGCAACCAGCTTACCGAGATCGCGCAGGTGCACGTGGCCCGGTACAAACTGGGTGAAGGAGTTCACCACGGCGATAATCGGCTTGCCGAAATCGGCGTCGGTCATTCCGGTGGCGCGCCACAGCGCGCGGGCTCCCGCCATATTACGGCCGTGGGTGGTGGTGGCTGAACGATACTTAGGCATGCTTTATTGACTCCCGTCTGACTATTTAATGGGACGGTGCGTGCCGTCCCAAATTTATGCTTAGTGATTAACCTGATCCAACCAGCCGTATTTATCTTCTGTTTCGCCGGTGAAGAGGCCAAAGAACGCTTGCTGAATACGTTTGGTGACCGGACCGCAGCGGCCTTCGCCCACCTGGATACCGTCCACGCTGCGTACCGGCGTGATTTCAGCCGCCGTACCGGACATAAACACTTCATCAGCCAGATACAGGGATTCGCGGGACAGTACCTGCTCGCGCACTTCAATACCCAGATCTTTCGCCAGCTTGATGATGGCGTCACGGGTGATACCCGGCAGCGCGGACGAGGTGAATGGCGGCGTAAACAAAATGCCGTCTTTCACTTCAAACAGGTTTTCACCCGCACCTTCAGAGATGTAGCCATTTACGTCGAGGGCGATCCCTTCCTGATAGCCGTGGCGGCGCGCTTCGCTACCGACCAGCAATGAGGAGAGGTAGTTACCGCCTGCCTTCGCGGCGGTCGGGATGGTGTTTGGCGCAACGCGGTTCCAGGAAGAGACCATTGCGTCGATCCCCTGCTCCAGGGCTTCTGCCCCCAGGTAAGCACCCCACGGGAACGCGGCAATGATCACATCTGTGGTATAGCCGGCTGGCGGGTTCACGCCCATACCGACGTCACCCACGAAGACCAGCGGACGGATATAGGCGCTGGTCAGGTTGTTTTTACGGATCACGTCGCGGCAGGCTTCCATCAGCTCATCAACGCTTTGTGAAACCGGGAAACGATAAATTTTGGCTGAGTCATGCAGACGCTGCATGTGTTCGCGATGGCGGAACACCACTGGCCCTTTGTGAGAATCGTAGCAGCGGATGCCTTCAAATACGGAGGTACCGTAGTGCAGCGCGTGGGACATCACGTGGACCTTCGCGTCCTCCCAGCGAACCATCTCACCGTTGAACCAAATGTAATCAGCTTTTTTTGTCGTCATTTTTTCGTCCTGTCACGCTTAAGCGCGGATTTGTTTTGATGTGGTTGTGCTCTGGCAGATGGCAACATGGGCAACGTCTACCAGCTTTGATAACTGACTAAACAGTAAGTCGACCGACCGCGGGCTGGCAACGGTTAATTCGATACTGATATTCCGGGCGTCAGTGGCCGTCTCCATATTCATAGAGCAAATCTGAAAACCACGATGACGCACCACGCGCAAAACGCGCTCTAAGGTTTCCGGGTTGAAGCGAGCCTGTACGGCGACCTGATGCTGCATCATGATAATTTCTCCATCATTTGTGAGTTACTGGCACCTGGCGGTACCAACGGCCAGACGTTCTCGAGTTCGTCGATTGAGACATGAAGCAGGTAAGGCCCATCGCTGTTCAGCATGGTGTCGAGCGCCGCTTCAACCTGATCTTTACGGGTGATGTGCTGACCAGGGATGCCAAAGGCGCTGGCCAGGGTGAGGAAATCGGGGTTATCGGTGAGCGTCGTTTCGCTGTAGCGCTCCTGGAAGAACAGCTGTTGCCACTGGCGAACCATCCCTAAACGCTGGTTGTCGAGCAAGACGATCTTCAGCGGCAACTGCTTGCGCTTAACGGTGCCGAGCTCCTGAACGTTCATCATGAAGGAGCCGTCACCGGAGATACAGATAACGGTATCGTTAGGGCGAGCCACCTGCGCGCCAACGGCTGCTGGCAGACCGAAGCCCATGGTACCCAAGCCGCTAGAGGTGATGAAGTTTTCCGGGCGGGTGTAGGTCATGTGCTGCGCGGACCACATCTGGTGCTGGCCTACGTCGGTGGTGACGACGCTGTCAGCCGGTTTACGGTCGGACAACTGCTTCAACAGCAGCGGCGCGTAGATGGCCTCGCCGGGGTGGTCGTAACGCCAGGCGTGCTCGGCGCGCATATCAGCGGTGTGCTGACGCCATGCGTTGATATCCAGCGGCTGCTGCAATGCTGGTAACAGCGCGTTGAGATCGCCCTGCAAGGCGACATGCGCCTGACGCAGCTTGTTCATCTCCGCCGGGTCGATATCCATATGGATGACTTTGGCGTTCGGCGCAAAGGTATTCAGCTTGCCGGTGACGCGGTCGTCAAAACGGGCACCTACGGCGATAAGCAAGTCGCACTCCTGCACCGCCAGGTTTGCCGCTTTGGTGCCGTGCATCCCCAGCATGCCCAGATAGTAGGGGTAATCCGCGTCGACTGCACCGAGACCTTTCAGCGTGCAGGTCGCTGGCATCTGCGTTGTTGCGATAAATTCGCGCAGGGCAGGAACGGCCTGCGCCATGCCGACGCCACCGCCGACGTACAGCATTGGCTGTTTCGCCTGGGCCAGCATCTGACGGGCCTCTTCAACTTCCGCTTCCGGAAAGGCATCGTCGCTTTCAACGGTAGAGAAGTGCGGTTCCAGCTCGCCGAGTGCCACCTGGATATCTTTCGGGATATCAACCAGTACCGGACCAGGACGACCGGAGTTTGCCACGTCGAACGCTTCTGCCATTACGCGCGGCAGCTCTTCCAGAGACTGGACGAGGAAGCTGTGTTTGGTGCAGGCCAGCGATAAACCGAGGACGTCGACTTCCTGAAAAGCATCGGTACCGATGAACGGAGACGCCACCTGCCCGGTGATGGCGACAACGGGAACGGAATCCAGCAGCGCGTCAGCCAGGCCGGTGATCAGGTTCGTTGCGCCCGGGCCTGAAGTCGCCATACACACGCCGGTTTTACCGGTCGCGCGGGCATAACCGATGGCTGCCATCGCTGCGCCCTGCTCGTGTCGGCACAAGAGATGTTCCACGCCGCCGTCATACAGTGCATCGTAAATCGGCATAATTGCGCCACCCGGATAACCGAATACGGTTTCGACTCCCTGCGCGCGCAACGCATGTACTACCCACTGTGCCCCATTCATAGTTAGTTCCCCGTCATAAATCGGGAGAAACAGAATTTTGTGCTAGTCGTCATTCTCTGCTCCTCATTTTCGTTTTTTAGTCATAAAAAAACCCCCGGACCTTTCGGTGCGGGGGTCTTAGTTCGTTAAGGCTTGATTTCTAAGCCTTTCCTCGTCCAAGTGCAGCCCCGCACGGTGGGATAATAATCACCACCACGCTAATCACGACCAGGCTAATCACTCGTAGAAGGGCTGTCATTTTCAGTTCTTTTTGCATCTTGTTCGAAGGAATACCTAAAGAGTTATCACAGTTTTTAAATCAAACACAAGATTTATTTATGACGGATTTGATTAGGCAGCGAATTATATTTCTTAAAACCGTTGTTTTATATACGGAAATTAGAAAATGAATATTTTTCATTTTTTCACTGCTGTTCTTACCGTCAAAACGGGGCTTTTTACATTCTGCGAGGAGGTTTCCACGGTTATGCAAGGGTTTCAGTGTGCGCTTAAAATCTCTGAACGGGCGGCGTACATTCGCAAAATGACACTAAACAGACAAAACCGGCGCTGGCATAGTCACACCAGGAGGTAGTGCAAATGTCACTGTCAGTTGTTTATACGCGTGCGGCTCTCGGGGTAAAGGCACCGCTTATTTCCGTCGAGGTTCATTTGAGCAATGGGCTACCCGGACTCACTCTTGTCGGGTTACCTGAAACGACGGTTAAAGAGGCCAGGGATCGCGTTCGCAGCGCAATAATAAATAGCGGTTATACCTTCCCAGCGAAGAAGATCACCATCAACCTTGCCCCCGCCGATCTGCCTAAAGAGGGGGGACGATACGATTTACCTATCGCAATTGCCCTTCTCGCGGCTTCTGAGCAGCTTAATACGACACGGCTAGGCTCGTATGAGTTCGTTGGCGAACTCGCGCTTACAGGCGCGTTAAGAGGCGTTCCCGGTGCGATATCGGGAGCGCTGGAAGCCATACGAGCAGGACGGCAAATCATTGTCGCCAATGAAAACGCATCAGAAGTGAGTCTTATCGCCGAGAAGGGGTGTCTCATCGCAGGGCATTTACAGGAAGTTTGTGCCTGGCTGGAAGGGCGCCATGAACTGTCCGAGCCGGAGGAGTGTGATGATGCTATAGCGGATTCACCAGAGGATCTCAGCGAGATTATGGGACAGGAGCAAGGGAAACGGGCACTGGAGATTACGGCTGCAGGTGGACACAATCTTCTGTTAATTGGCCCGCCGGGTACGGGTAAAACCATGCTGGCAAGCAGGTTGAGTGGGTTACTTCCACCGCTCAATAATCATGAAGCGCTGGAAAGCGCCGCCATATATAGCCTTATCAGTTCGACGTCGTTGCAAAAACAGTGGCGCCGTCGTCCTTTTCGTTCCCCGCATCATAGCGCTTCACTGACGGCAATGGTCGGCGGCGGGGCGATTCCGGGGCCGGGAGAGATCTCGCTAGCACACAATGGCATTCTGTTTCTTGATGAGCTGCCTGAATTTGAGCGCCGCGTGCTGGATGCACTACGGGAGCCCATTGAATCCGGTGAGATACATATCTCACGCACGAGAGCCAAAATAAGCTATCCCGCACAGTTTCAGCTGGTCGCGGCGATGAATCCCAGCCCGACGGGTCACTACCAGGGCAACCATAACCGCTGTACGCCAGAGCAGACGTTGCGTTATCTGGGTAAGTTATCCGGCCCGTTCCTTGACCGTTTCGATTTATCCCTCGAAATTCCCCTTCCCCCGCCGGGTCTGCTCAGGCAAACGAGCATAACGGGTGAAAGCTCAGCGGAGGTACGCGAGCGGGTGATTGCAGCCCAGACGCGGCAGTACGCTCGTCAGAACAGGCTGAATGCGCGGCTGGATAATGCCGGGATCCGGCAGTTTTGTTCTCTTAACGTCGAAGATGCGGGATGGCTGGAGGAGACGTTGACGCGGTTCGGGCTGTCCATACGTGCTTGGCAGCGTTTGCTGAAGGTGGCCAGAACTATTGCTGACGTAGAGGGGTGCACTGACATTGAGAGGAAACATTTGCAGGAGGCGCTGAGCTACCGCGCTATCGATCGTTTGCTGCTGCATTTGCAGAAATTGCTGGCATAAAAAAAGGGGCCGTAGCCCCTTCTTTTCATTTTAGTCATCAGACTCGGTGTAGTCTTCTGCACCTTCCATCTGCGGCTTGCCGCCAGACAGCGTATGGAAGCGTTTTGGACGCTTAATGCGCGCCATGTATTTGATCCATACACGTTCCGCTTCAGACTCCGGCTCACGCTCACCACGGCAAACAGAAACAAACTGTTTTTCGTCTTCGGTTGCAGGTTCACGCTTACCCAGATCCAGCTCGTTAAAGGCATAACCATGGCGCTCAAGCAGTTGAGCTTCTTTGATGGTGAAATCGCCGTGACGAGAGAACCCGCGCGGATAATGTTTATTGTCGAAAAAACGATTAGTCGTCGTAAAGCTTTCCGCCATCCTACACGCTCCTAATTCTTTGGCCGAGCTATTTATGGCGCGGAGTATTAGTTACGCTTGACAGAGTGTAAAACAAAACATTTAAATCATAACGACAAATAATTTTGCGGAGAAAGATGTGGATACGGAATTGCTTAAAACTTTCCTTGAAGTGAGCAGAACACGCCACTTTGGGCGAGCAGCTGAAGCCCTTTACCTGACGCAGTCAGCAGTCAGTTTTCGTATTCGACAGCTGGAAAATCAACTGGGTGTGAATCTTTTTACCCGCCATCGCAACAATATTCGCTTAACGCCTGCCGGTGAGAAACTGCTGCCGTATGCAGAAACGCTGATGAATACCTGGCAGGCGGCACGTAAAGAGGTGGCACATACTTCGAGGCACAATGAGTTCTCGATAGGGGCCAGCGCTTCTCTGTGGGAATGCATGCTAAGCCAGTGGCTTACCCGGTTGTATCATTCACACGGCCACCTGCAATTTGAAGCCAGGATTGCGCAACGGCAGTCGCTGGTTAAGCAACTTCATGAGCGCCAGCTTGATCTTCTGATCACAACCGAAGCCCCCAAGATGGACGAATTTAGCAGCCAGATTGTGGGCCAGTTTGGCCTGGCGCTTTATGCGTCTGAACCGTCGATGATGAAGGCAGACCTGACCTATTTACGCCTGGAATGGGGGCCGGATTTTCAGCAGCACGAGACGGGACTGATTGCACCTGATGATGTTCCGCAGTTAACGACCAGCTCGGCAGAGATCGCCTGCCAGCAGCTGCCCCTGCTGAAAGGTTGTACCTGGTTACCTGTTCGCTGGGCAGACACTAAAGCAGGGCTGCACACCGTGATGGATTCAACCACGCTTACCAGGCCGCTGTATGCAATTTGGCTGCAAAACAGTGATAAGCAATCACAGATAAAAGATCTGTTAAAAATCAATGTAATGGATTGATGCATCAGCCAGCAGGGATGCTGGCTGAAAATTAAGAAGAGAATTTTCTGCAGTATTTCAGGCAAAAAAAATCCTTTGCCGAAGCAAAGGATTATATTTGGCAGGGGCGGAGAGACTCGAACTCGCGACACCCGGTTTTGGAGACCGGTGCTCTACCAACTGAGCTACGCCCCTAAAGTTTTTTTGCCATTAAGCCTGCCAACAAGGCAGGCTTAATGTCTTAATAAGTGGCGGAACGGACGGGACTCGAACCCGCGACCCCCTGCGTGACAGGCAGGTATTCTAACCGACTGAA